>NZ_JBFUHJ010000045.1:0-35160 GCF_056402455.1 Paenibacillus sp. P4_A7
CATCGGATCAGATCATGCAATGCTTCCGGTCTATTTATTGCAAATAGGTAAATGTCCTTCAGCAATTGCGGGGGAATTAAATAAAGGTCCATTTGAAGCGGCACGTAAACAGGCTGYTGATGCAGGCCTATCACAGCGTTTAACGGTTAGACAAGGTGATGGTCTAAATGTGCTGCAGCCAGGTGAAGCTGATACCATTACCATTGCTGGAATGGGCGGCAGTCTGATGAGTGAAATTCTTGAGGCTGGATTTTTAAACGGAAAGCTTCAAGGGGTTAAGGAACTTGTACTTCAACCAAACGTTGGTGAGGCGATTGTACGTGAGTGGCTTCTTCAACATGGTTGGTATTTGGAAGAAGAATGTATTATTGAAGAAGATGGAAAAATATATGAAATTATGCATGCCGTCAAATCGGATCAAGCAGACTCGCTTAATGAAAAATTGTATGATGCTGAGTTTTTAAAACTAATGCTTGATAAAGCGATTTTGGTTGCTGTGCTGAAACAAATGGGACCTCATTTACTGCGTGCTCCCAAGCCTGTATTAATAAAAAAATGGCGGCATGAGCTGGATAAGCTTGCACGTATTTGCGAACAGCTATCAGGATCAGAATTGCCGGAATCAGCAATGAAGCTGGTGCAATTCAAGGCAGAGATGAATGTGCTTGAGGAGGTCTTGAAATGTTTGCAAACGGACAAACCGTAATACAGCTAATGGAGCAGCTGGCTCCTAAGCATTATGCAGTTGAGAATGATAAAATCGGACTGCAGCTTGGCACTTTAAATAAACCCATTAAAAAGCTGATGATAGCGTTAGATGTAACGGATGCTGTGGTTGATGAGGCCATTGAAACAGGTGTTGATCTTATCATTGCGCATCATGCTATTATTTATCGTCCTTTGGCGAAGCTGGACACTTCGACTCCTGCAGGACAATTGTATGAGAAGCTCATTAAGAATGATATTGCTGTGTATATCTCACATACTAATTTGGATGTAGCTGATGGAGGAATCAATGATTGGCTTGCCGATCTGGTTGGCATCGCACCGAATGGTCGTCAGAGCTTGGAAGAGGTCCATACAGACAAGTTATATAAGCTTGTAGTGTTTGTGCCAGAAAGCCATCATGAGCAGGTGCTGCAGGCTATGTGGAGGTCTGGTGCCGGACAAATCGGCAATTACAGCAATTGCAGCTTCAATAGTAAAGGAACAGGTACATTTGTACCCGGCCCAGGAACGGATCCTTTTATCGGTGTGCAAGGCAAGCTGGAGAAAGCAGATGAAGTAAGAATCGAAACGATTGTTCCCTATAGTGTTCATCGCAAAGTAGTTCAAGCTATGCTCAAAGCTCATCCATACGAGGAAGTAGCTTATGATTTATACTCTGTTGATCTGAAGGGGAGATCCTTTGGACTTGGTCGGGCAGGCAAATTGATAGAACCAACAAGCTTAGGTGAGCTTGCTGAACGGATGAAAACGGTGTTTGATGTGCCAGTTGTTAGGGTCATAGGACCACTAGACCGTACTATACGCAAGGCAGCGGTTCTTGGCGGGGCTGGTTCCAAATATGTCCGTCATGCCATGTTCGCTGGCGCTGATGTGCTCATAACAGGCGATATTGATTACCATACTGCACATGACGCGCTAGCTGCCGGCATGACGATCATTGATCCAGGTCATAACATCGAGAAGGTTATGAAGCAGCGTGTTGCAGACTGGCTGAATGAACAACTTCTTACTAGCAAATCAGAGACGAAAGCAGTTGCTTCTACGATAAATACCGAGCCTTTTGTATTTGTCTAAGAAGTTTGACTTATTTTTGACTTTTTTTGAGGGTTGAGCTTTGAAGCAATTACTTGTATACTTAACGATGCTACGGAAAGTTTGACAGACAATCGCTGGCGGCCTTGTTGCCGCGAGAGGAAAGTCCGGGCTCCACAAGGCAGGATGCTGGATAACGTCCAGTCAGCGCGAGCTGAAGGATAGTGCCACAGAAATGGACCGCCGATGGCCGGCTTTTAGCCGGCACAGGTAAGGGTGGAACCGTGGTGTAAGAGACCACGAGGAGCATAGGTGACTACGTTCCTGGTAAACCCCATCTGGAGCAAGACCGAGAGGGTGCAGCAGCCGCAAGGCTGCAGCCTTAGCCTGAGGCGTACCCGGGTTGGTTGCTTGAGCCGTTCAGCAATGTGCGGCCTAGATAGATGATTGTCGCTTCATCGTGGGAGGGTCGTTCCCGTTTGGACCACCAGAAGTACAGGACCCGGCTTACGGCAAACTTTCCGCACGACTATCTCTAAGCGATTAGGGCTGGTGCCCTCCTTTGATGGCAAAAGCCCGTTTCGCGGTGATAGGTAGCCATAAGAATAACAAGCAAACTGTAAAGCACTCGTTCGCAGTTTAAATAAGTATAGAAAAAGGCGTGGATCAGATTTCTGATTCACGCTTTTTTTCTTTGATTTGTTTACGATATTGACCTGGAGGAACTCCGGTAAAGGCTTTGAATTGTTGGTTGAAAAAGCTTAAGTCGTCATATCCGACTTCTTGAGCGACTTGCGAAATTTTATCGGTCGTTTCTGCAAGCTTATCTTGCGCTGCTTTAATTCGAAGGTCATTACGATATTCGATGAATGTATGCCCCATATATTCTTTAAACTTAACAGAGAAGGTCGTTTGACTCATTCCACACATTCGGCTGACTTGCAGCAGGGTAAGTGGTTGATCGTAATATTGGGAGATAAATACAGCAATACGTCGTATTCGAAGCTCGTCAGAATCAACTGAAATGTGCGGCTCGCGTTTTACATGCTCATAGCAACGACTTAGGAAGACGAACAACTCGATTAATTGCGTTTTACACAGAATACGATAACCTAGCTTTTTTTCTTTATATTCTAGCAGCAATCGATTAATCTGCGATTTCATTTCGATCTGTTCGCCACCTTGTAGCTTGAGGTGAGCTTGAAATCGAACCGTGTTTCTTAAAAAGGGCTCAACATAATAGAAATCAACGAAGGGAGTAACTCCTCCAAGAAGTTCCCACTCTGCTTTTAATAAAGAGGGCTGGAATAATATATTGTATACGAGTAATTGATTATTTTGAGTACAGCGATAGCTGTGTATTTGATCGGGTTCGATTATAAAAACATCACCTTCACCAATAGGATACTCAATGCCGTTGTAGCTATGGTAACCTCGTCCTTCAGCAATATAAGCCATCTCTACAAAGTCATGCAAATGTGGTTCAATGTTTTCTAATGATTGAAAACGGTAGGTGGCAGCATGAAAGGGAAATTCATTGCTCTCAAGAAATTGAGCAGCTTCTAATCGCAGCATATGCATACCTCCTTTTCTTATATTGTACAGCAGGACTTGATGAAGAATAAATAGATAATCCTTTTTAATAAGAAAAGAGGAGGCATAGCCATTAACATTAATGACCAAGCCTCCTGCTTATAGTTTTGAGTAAAATGGAATTAGAAGAAAAATAAGATTTTAGATCTTTGCTAGAAGCGGGAATGCTCCGCCAATGATAGGGCCGTCCTTTTCTATAGAATGGCCGTCAGTAACAAGATGTGCTTTTCCGTTAAATGTAGTTCCATCTGGCATATAGATGATAGCAAGAACTCGGCGAGGCTTATCTGTCTTGTTCGCATGAGCGTAGTGGAACGTTAATCCATTATGGAACGTACAGCTCCCAGTCTTCAGAGGGACTTTGACAGGTCGAGTATTTGCAACCTCAGTTCCTTTCACATACTCGTAAATATCTTGCGGATCTACCAGATCGATAGGATTAAGCTTACCAACTTTATGTGAACCTGGCACGAACATCATACAGCCATTATCCTCATCAACATCATCAAGTGGAATCCATACAGAAAGCGCTCCTGATTCATTCATAGGCCAGTAAGGAAAATCTTGATGCCAAGGAGTTTCCTTAGAATCATTTGGCATTTTCCATAGTCCGTGGTCGTGGAACAAGCGAATTCCTGAAGCTCCACTTAGCTCGAGAGCAAGTTGGGCTAGTTTTTTATGAGCAGAATAACGGGCAACACCTAAATGATCTCTCCACACATTGACCTTTTGATTAAGGACGCGATAGTAGCTGCTCCCTTTTTTTGAAGTTGTAGTAGCGCGGTGCTCTTCCTCAGAGGACATAGCTTCAGTCAAATATTGTGTAAGCTCCCTTACCTCCTCAGCAGTCAGTACATTATCGACTTGGACAAAACCATTTTCATTATAAAATTCTTTCTTGAATTGTGGTAATAAAGTCATATTTAATCTCCCTCTCTATTTGGGTTGGTGTTTGCTTCTTATGTATCTAATTTACCAAAATGAAAGCGTAATTTTCTTGGTTGATTTTACGAAGAATAAAGTGGATCTTACGAGCTGGATTATTTGGGATTAAACGAAAAAAAGACAACCATCCATTTAAAGAATAAATGGATGGTTGTCTTTATATAAGCATCGTACTGTTCTGCCGAGCGTTACTTTTGAAATCTCGAACTAATACGCTCCAGCCTGCGTTTTACAAGATCAGGATAGGTTTGAAGCGCGCTGCTAAATGAAGAGGCTGACTGTAGTGCCTTATCTACGTCAATTTCACCATACCCGAAATAAATATCTTTGCCTTTCGCTCCAAGGTCGATAGCGGATGTTCGCATTATCTCCATTACTTCGACATTAGTTAGATCAGGATTGACAGAACGGATCAAGCCAGCGAGTGCGGCGACATGTGGACTAGCCATTGATGTGCCGGACAGGGCAGCATATTGACTGCCTGGGTAAGTGCTTGCGATACTGTCACCGGGAGCTGCTACGTCAATATAATCGCCGAAATTAGAGAAAGAAGACTTCTCTTTTTTACTGTTAGTTGAAGCTACTGCGAACACCTCTGGATAAGCCGCAGGATAACCGGGACGTTCCGTATTATCATTTCCGCTAGCTGCAATCATGACAACATCACGTTCATAAGCATATTTGATGGCATCATGTAAAAAGTCTGCTTGAGCATAATTGCCCAAACTCATGTTAATGACTTTTGCTCCATGATCAACTGCCCATATTATACCTTTGGCTACAGAATAAGTAGATCCGGCACCGCTGTTGTCAAGTACCTTTATTGGCATAATCTTGTTATACCAAGAGACTCCAGCTACGCCTTCTCCATTATTGACGGTTGCTCCAATAATGCCAGAAACATGCGTGCCATGTCCAACATCATCATCTGGTTCAGCTGCACTGTCAACTATATTTGTGCCGGCAATCAATTTTCCTTGTAGATCGGGATGATTGCTTTGTACTCCCGTATCTAAAACTGCAACAATGACCTGATCATTACCTTTGGATAATTTCCATCCTTTCTCAGCTTCAATGGAAGGCAAATTCCATTGGTATTCAGAATACAAAGCATCATTCGGAACGATAACTTCAGGATTAACCGTTTCATTTGTCATGTATAAATAATGTGGCTCTGCATATTGTGTATTCCACGATTGTTTAAAATATTTGATAAGCTGCTCCGTTTCAATATTTTTGGAACGGAATACGAATGTGTCACCAATTTGTTGAGTAGATACGGCGTTAATTTCATTTCTGATTCGCTTCATTTCAGGTTCGGACAATGGTTTCGCAAAATGAACGACTACGTCCTTGATGTGATAGTGACTGGCATTACCATTATCTTCACCGTTGTGAACGGTTGTATCGATCGTGGAATTAGGTACGACCGATTCAATTCTGTAATTACCTTCAGTAGGGTAGGGAACAAGTCGTAAATTGCGTAATTGATGCTTTTCGACTGACTTCACGATATTTTGTTTAATGACTCCTACAACACCTATCCCAGCATGTTTGGAATCAGGCACTCCGAGTACAATGTAACGAGATCCCTCACTATCTTCAAATGGCGGGGATTCAAATTTGACTCCTTTTTTTATCTGTGCTTTTGCTTGAGCTACAAATGTTTTTGCTTTCTCATTTGCATGGGGGATAGCGCCTCGATCAACAGATCGATCTCCAGATATCCAGCTAATGTAGCTCATATGCATGTGCTCATGCATCATCTTTTTAACTTGTTCTTCCGCTTTGGGTTTAGAATCACCAGAAGCTGTCATCATCTTCTGAAAATCCTTCGAGCATTCGGTCGAACAAAGAAGGGCAGTTGCCTTCATATCATTCTGGAGCGAGGCAAGCTTAAGGTTTTTCTCAGGTTTGGCTGAGAAGGTTTGGGTTTGAGGTGCTTTTTCTGATTTTTTTGGAGCAAACCAATTCGTTGAAGGTATAAGTAAAGCAGCAATTGCGATTATTGTCAGAGCACCGATCCATTTTCTCACTATACATGCAACCTCCTATAATCATCATTTCAAAATCGTTAAGTCTAAAATATAGCTTCGGGTTTTTAAGTTGAAATTATGCGAGCTAACGCGTTAAACGCCAGTACCACTTCTATGCAATTTGTGGTACGATTAAGTTGACTGTTTTTTTTACGAATTCAATAAATTAAAGAATGTTGTTCGGAATATGAAAGGGGATCTACCTACATGCCATCTGCTAACGTCAAAGCGCTCAGTGAATCAACACGCACAAAGCTTAAAGATGCGGTTAACCAACTTGAACCGTTTCTAAACAGCAACGCTTTGCTCCAATTGACCGGTGAGGACAATGGAGAAGAAGCCCAAACCTTTTATAAAGGTCTGTTATCCGATTTGAGACATTTATTGGTATTTTCTGAAGTCTCAGTTGAAAAGCTGGGAGTATTGCTCAGACGGCCCAATTTTGATACAGATTATGCGGAACGCGTGCTGTATGAAGTGTATCACCAATGCATCAACGCGTTTTATTACCCGAAGAACGAATGTTATTCCGAAGATGGACGTTACGCGTATACCGGTCAAGATGCTATTCGTTTCCGTTACAAGCCGATTCGCCATTCGCGCGAGATAGTGCTTGGAATTTCGAAAATTTTCGAGGAATTGCGTGACGAATTGGCCTATTACGAAAATGACTACATGACGCAGCGCCGTATGCAAGGACAAAAATAAGGCAGTATGAATCACTTCCGGTCAGGGTAACTTGATAACGGGGGTGATTTTTTTATGCCGAGTGGCGTGTCATGTAGTGTAGCTAATTGCAACTTCTGGAAAGAAGGTAATAACTGTGGTGCTGATCAGATCATGGTTGAAATCGATCAACATGCAGGGACCAATTTTAATCATGAATTTGCTGGGGACGATTTAGGCTTATTCCACGAGGATCATGCTAATCAGTCAGCAGCAACTTGCTGTCAGACTTTTAAACCTAAGGAGTGACGCCTGATGGACAAGTTTGAAGACGGTTATGATGATGAGTTAGATGAGCTTGATCGAACCACACTCGCGGCAACTTCTGTTGCGAGTACTGGCAGCATGTTGAATGTGAATGAAGAAATGGGAGCAGACTTTGCTGTAGGAAGTACAGGTGTTCATACGGGGCGGAGAGAGGACCGGGACGTAGAAAGAGCCGAGCGAACAGATACCGAAAACGCAGGATATGCGTTAGGTTGGGTTTCGCTTGCATTTGCGATAGCGTCATGGTTTCTTTGGCCGGTATTGCTTGGAGCTACTGCGACAGTACTTGGTTTTGTTGCCTATCAGCAAGGTGCAAAAGGGCTCGGTGGTTGGACTATGGCAATCGGAATTTTAGCAATAGCATTAAATTTAATCATTGTTCCCTTTTACTACGCGATAACTTAACGAACTTAACGGTTAAAAGGCTCCTTCCTGTTTTAGTGGGAAAGAGCCTTTTTTTATATATAAGAATTTATAAGTTTTCACTTATAAAAGTGCTTATATATCTCCGCGAAACGAATGCTTTTGCCGAAGAGGACGGCGACAGCCGTTTACGCTTGTACCCTCTATTTTACCTCGATCCATGAAACCATGAACCGCAAAGACATCATTCCTTCATACCTCTAAACTTTATCGATTATAGGTTGAAGCTTGTTCACGATGTCGTTTGACCTCTTCATTAAGTGCAAGCATTTGCCTATCCAGTAAGTCAATCATTGAAGCGGAGCCTTTCAGCTGTTGTTGAATATGTGGCGGAACTTGTTCATTAAATTTATAATAGATTTTATGCTCAAGGCTTGCCCAGAAATCCATCGCTATCGTTCTGATTTGGATTTCTACAAGCATATGCTCTGTTCGATTCGTTAGAAATACTGGGATTTCTATGATCAAATGAATGCTCTGATAGCCATTAGGCTTAGGTTCTTTCACGTAATCTTTCAGTTCAACGACCTTTACATCATTTTGATTGCTGATCATATCAACGATATGATAAATATCAGTCGAGAAGGAGCAAATGACTCTTACGCCTGCGATGTCCCGAATATAGGACTTGGCGTTTTCTAAGCTAATATCTAAACTCTTTCGTTTGAGTTTCAACATGACGCTCTCTGGTGTCTTAATTCTAGTTTTCATATGCTCAATTGGATTGTAATCGTGAATGAACTGAAATTCTTCATTTAAAATGTTAAGCTTTGTTTCTACCTCATCTAAAGCAAATTTGTAGGTTAGAAAAAAATGAGCCCATTGCTTATATTGGTCGGTTTTCATACGCTAATCACTCCTGAACTGAAATATAAGTATAGTGGCAATGTTTACAAGAACGTTTCTATACGGACAAGATTCGTTGTATTATTATAATGGTCGATAAAATATTCGAAGTCAAATTTATCGATTTATGAACAATGTCGGGGAAAGAAGTGATGACATGATTATTGATATAAATAACGTTTCATGGGATCGTGAAAATAAATCAGTATTGGACAATGTGAGCTGGAAAGTACAAGAAGGAGAGCATTGGTGCTTGCTTGGTCTGAACGGTTCGGGTAAAACGACATTATTAAATATGATCAACGGATATATTTGGCCGACCGAAGGAAGTATGTCTGTTCTTGGCAAGAAGTTTGGTGAGTTCGATTTGCGCGAGCTGCGTAAAAACATCGGATGGGTAAGTACATCGCTGCAGGAAAAGCTTTATGGCAGTGAAACTGCATTGAAAATCGTTTTGAGCGGCAAGTTCGCGACAATCGGATTATATGATCATACAGATGATGATGATCTCTTTAAAGCAGAGAACTTAATGCAATCACTCGGTTGCTCTCCCTTAATTAATAGAACTTACGATACGTTATCTCAAGGGGAACGGCAGCGTGTCCTTATTGCTAGAGCATTGATGGCATCACCTAAGCTGCTTATTCTAGATGAGCCGTGTACAGGGCTAGATGTATTTGCTAGGGAACAACTGCTGCAAATGATTGCATCTGTTGCTGTTCAAGAGAATGCGCCTACTCTTGTGTATGTAACTCATCATGTTGAAGAGATATTGCCATGCTTCTCGAAGACGCTACTAATTAAAGAAGGACAGATTTTTGCAGCTGAAGATACAGCAGATGTATTGACATCGACCACAATGAGTGAGTTTTTCGGTGTGCCCGTCATTATTGAATGGCGTGAAGGAAGAAGCTGGCTGGCTGTAAGGGGGGCTTTATGGAATTAGAATTACAACAGCAAGAGCCGCAGCCGGAACGCAGAAGAAAGAGAAAAATAAAAGCGTGGATAGTTGAAAGGTATAGCGTTCGCAGCGATCGTGATCATTACATGTGGCGAATTGCTACTGGAGGCACGGCATTTTTTGGTTCACTATCCATGCTTGCGGCGGTATTTGGTATGCCAACAGGTTTGGGCACAGTCATCGATATTATTCTATTTTTAAGTTTAAATGCTATAGCTATGACAGTTGCGGCAATACTAGTTTCCTTACTCTTATCCATGGCCTATATACCTATTCCGCGGCGATTTGCTGCAGTTTGGCTCTACGCCGCTGTGGAAACCTATATCATTATGTATTTTGCTGAGTTTGGTATATGGCTTTCTATTATTGGTTCGGTAGTATTCATGCTAATAGGGTCAATAGCAGGCTGTTTACTAGGTCTGCTTTTGAGAATGAAGATTAAAAGTAGAAGCAAAGTGATTATGGCAATAGTAATGGCTTGTACAGCTGCAGCCTTATTAGTGACTGTTATTTGGAACAGTACCGCCTCTCTGCCTGTTAGAGCCGGCTCATTAGATGTAGAAGCGGATGACGGAATAGAGGTTGCTGCTATTCATGCTGTGAACCCTGCTGAATATGGTCGTTTTGAGTATTCATCATTTACTTATGGCAGTGGAAAAGATAAGCATCGTACTTTATTTGGCGACGAGGTAGACGTAGAGACGGATACAGTAGATGCCTCTGCTTATATTACGGAATGGTCTGGACTAAAGACCAGATTCTGGGGTTTTGATGAGCATAAGCTGCCTTTAAACGGTCGTGTATGGATGCCTGAGGGGGAAGGGACCTTTCCGCTTGCCCTTATCGTTCATGGCAATCATTTAATGGAGAGCTTCTCTGATGGAGGCTATGCGTATTTGGGTGAACTGCTCGCCAGTAAAGGGATTATTGCTGTTTCAGTTGATGAAAATTTTCTGAATTATTCCGTTTGGTCAGGCATACCCAATCACGATATGAAGATGCGAGCTTGGGTGCTTCTCAAGCACCTCCAACAAATTCAACAGCTGAATGAGCGGATTGATAATCCTTTTACAAATCATGTCGATTTTGAAAATATCGCGTTAATCGGTCATTCACGAGGCGGCCAAGCTGTAGCAATGGCTGCGGACGCGGACCGGTGGTTTAAAGAGGATAAGACGCTTGCGAGCTTGAGTGACATCAATATTAAATCGGTTATCGCAATAGCGCCTACCGATAAGCAGGTGGATGATAAGTCTGCTCGTTTATCAGAAGTGAATTATTTAACGCTGCAAGGAGCTAGAGACGGAGATGTTAACAATTTCTATGGAGAGCGTCAGTATAGCCGTACTACCTTTAAGCAGAAATCTGAAAAGTTTAAAGCTGCGTTATATATAGCTGATGCTAATCATAGTCAATTTAATACGGATTGGGGCATCATGGATGAACGCCCGCCGGGTGGCCTATTTCTTAACCGTAAGGGAATGCTTGATGGTGAAGAGCAGCGTCAGGTATCAAAAGTATACGTATCTGCATTTCTTCAAGCAACACTGCTGGGAGAAGATGATTACAAAGCATTATTCCGAGATTATCGCACCGGTCTGAGCTGGCTTCCGGATACGGAATATACGAATCGTTATGAAGAAGCTAACTTTACTGAAATTGCACGGTACGAAGAAGATAGCAGTAAAACGACTTTGCAGGCGGGCGGTGCTGCCTCAGTTAAGGGAATGGTGGAGTGGCAGGAAGCTTACGCCAAGGATCGTGATGGAAATAATAAGGGAACAAAAGGTATTGAGTTGGAATGGAGTGAATCTGGTGCTAGCTATGAACTGAATCTTTCACCTAAGAAAATGGAACAATTAGCATCTATTTCAGATGCAAATCTTGTTTTCTCAATGGCAAATCTCGAGCGGGATTTGATGGCAACAGATGAAATTAAAGAAGAAGACGAAAAAAATGAAGATAAAAAAGTTGAGAATGAAAAAGTTGAAAATGAGGAAGGGATAGAGGATAAAGAAACGGTAGCGGAAAGTGGAGGATTGCTAGAACTGCCTCCATTACCGCAGGTTGAAATTAAATTAACAACTAATGACGGTAAGACAAGAGAGTTAGTGCTTGCCGATATCATGCCAGTCCAACCATCTATCTATACAGCTTTTATGTCATTTTCTTGGCTTGAGGAGCGGGTGAAGGATGAGAAGTATACACAAGCCAATGAGCCTGTATTCCAAACCTACGTTCTTCCGATTGATAAGTTTGGATCAACGGAAACGGAGACGCCGCTTGCAGTTGAAGATATAAGCCAAATTACYTTCCATTTCATTAATGGACCAGGTAAGGTTATGCTTGATGACATTGGTTTTATGTCTTAATGGGTATAAAAAGAGCGGGAGACCTTTTCGCTGGCAGCGAAGAGGTCAGAGGTTCGAGCTCCCTAGACTCCACCAAACACTAGTAGGGGGCGTCCGGGGTTCAGTCCGGCCGGACTGAGTGTATGAAAAGGCATCCTGTATAAACATCATGGAGGAGCACGGCGTCTGAATCTACCGTTAAAGTCCTCATCGAGTAAGCTTCGTCAGCCTTTCGATTAAGATTCAAACATCCCATAATAGATAAGCGAGAATATGCGAGCTTAATCCCTCTAGGCTCCACCATACCTACCTTATACCAAAACGACAGAGATGCCGTTTTTTTGTTTTGATTTTGTTGCAGCACACCAGACATGTGAGTGCTTAATAACGCGATTTGTCTGGCCGGTCCTTGCTCAATGAATTGTTGGCTACACAATTGAACGGGGAATAACTCTTCAGGCAACCGATCCGCATCACATAGTGCCCGAAATGCCAGGGGATGGTTATTACCAGATATATCAACATGTGCAAACTTGTGAATCATTGTGGTGTTTTACTAAGGTTCAACTTTGAAAAAAACCAGTGCGACAGCCTGTTGTTCAGACTGCTGCACTGGTTATTTAACTATCGTTCTCCGGTTGCCCATTTGTTGCCCTACGGCCCTGCGGTAGCAGTTGATAGCCTCCAGTCGTTCAGCTCATTCACAGCTAAGGGTTAATATTCAAGATAGCTCCAGTGTATCGGTCGAAAGATATACTAAAAGGGTCGCCAGTAAGATTGCCTTCGGAAGAAGGAATAATATCAAATTTAATATTCGAATCATTGTGATGATGTGTTGTTGTTGTGATTTGTACTTCTTGAACACTAACGTCAAGGAATGGTTGAGCCAATTGAATCGCTTTCTCTTTAATTGGGTCTATTGAAATCCATTGTTCTTTTTTCGTTTCATTTCTATTTTCTTTATCTTTCCATGCCTTCATATCACTGATACCGATTATTTTTTTATTTGGACCAATCCATACACGCATACTGTCGTCTGTGGTTACATAAGATGCAGTGGCTACTTTTCTCTCATCTGGTATAAGTGAAAATCCAGTCAAGTTAAAATACTTCTGCAATACCTGATTAGCTTCTTCCGCAGTTTTAACTGTCGGGCTTTGGCCGCCTCCAGGCTGCGATAGCTTTACCACTTCCACTTCAACTGTTTCATTTAATTGGGTATTCGCGGCTGGTGTCCCTTGCGCATTTACTAATGAGAATGAGCAGACAGTTAATAGCGTTGCTAAACCTAATACAGATAAGCGAATAGAATTTTTCTTAAAATGTTTAATCATGAGTATTCTCCTCTTTAGATGCTTGTAATTACCCGATAATCCGACCAAACCTGGATATCTCCGGGCTCCTGCATAATGCTCCAATAAATTAATGATCGTCTGACCGTACGCTGCTTTGTGTTCAGCATGGATGTAGGACAAGGCTAATGCATCACAGGCTACCTCTTGGTCTGCCCGCATTCGTGCGTAGACAACCCACATAATCGGATTAAACCAATGTAAAATAACCAGAACATGCATGAGCCAATTCATCGCAACATCCCTGCGCTTGATATGTGCCAGTTCATGATTGAAAATATAACGGAATTGATCGGCATCCATCGAACGAATCAACGAACGGGATAATAAAATCCTTGGTTTCATAAACCCATAAACCACAGGACTCGGCACTGCATCTGTTTCGGTTAGAAGAATCGGTTGTTTGACCGACATTTGGCGTTTGCATTGCTCGAATACTTGTAAGACCGCCGGATTGGTTACATTGGGCTGTTTTTTAATTCGTCTATACACGTTGATATTGGCTATAAGGGTTATAAGACTCAACACTATGACCCCTAGCAACCAAACAAAAAACAGCATGTCTCGCAGCGTTATTTTGGATAATAGATTCACAAACGATTGCTTGGCATGGACTTCTTTCTCAGGAACGTTCGCAGCGGAATGAACCGTGACGTCGGATGAACCTTTGAGTGTCCATTCGCTCGGAGAATCCTCGTTATTCTTCAACTGATTTCTTTGTTCATAACGATTGGAAATATCATAGAGCGATCCTGAAAGGAATTCATTAGACAACTGCTGCTTAATTGGAAGTAGATTGTACACGCTGTACGAGCTCTCGGGTGCCCAAGGTAATACGAGCCGGATGACAACAGGCAACCATAGGAGATAATGCCATTTCGGCTGCAACTTGTTTCTGAGTATCCATTTGATCATGACAATGAGAACAACCAGCACACTTGCCATTAGCGAAGCCCGAATCACCCAGTCGAAAAAAACCTGTAAATACAATTGTACATATATCATGGCTATTTGCCTGTCTTCGATTTGTTATCATCGAATAATTGTTTCAGCTCATTGATTTCCTGTTCCGTCAGTTTTTTCTCCTGCAGGAAGTTAGCAAGCATCGGTTTAATGGCTCCACCGTACAATTTTTGTAGAAAGGTTTTGGTTTCACTTTGCAAATACTCATTTTCTGAAACCAATGGATAAAACAATTGGGCTCGTCGCGATTCATCTTTGTTTATTCCAACCGCTTCTTTCTGCACCAGGCGGTTAAGCAACGTACGAATCGTCTTCGGACTCCAGTCCATTGTTTCCGTTAGTTGTTTAACAATTTCGCTGGATGGGCATTCCTCCTTCGCCCAGAGGATTTTCATAACTTCCCATTCTGCATCTGTGATTTGTGGTAATTTTATCATTCTTGAAACCTCCTGTTACATGTAAAAGGATCACAATCGTAGGCCTACAATCCATATACTACACGTGTAGTCCTATTGTGTCAACAAACGTCTCGTACCATTCACTTTCTATAACGTCGGAAATAATAATTATCAATTATAGTTGCTTATTTTTGGGTGTGTAATACCCCTAGGTGGGAGAGCACATCGCTGGCAGCGAAGAGGTCATGTAGAGAAAAGAGTGTTAGTATAAACGGATATTGGGGAACTTTTAAACCGAAGATGAAGTCGAAAAGCCGCATCAAACAGGCATACTGTTCATGTGGCTTTTCATCGTATGAAATTCAAGCTAGAAGGAGTATGGGGACTTAAGCTCAAATTCGCAAAATCTTTAATGGACTGTCAGATTTAAAGCGCAGTGCAGCGAAAAATGCGCTCAGGCCGTCTAATATGGTGGAGGTGATAATTCAGTGAAGCCGGCCGGCTCGAATAACAAGGAAAATTTCCCGAAAGATCCCTCTCAAGCTCTAGAGCAGCTGATGGAAAGCTATGGCTCGACGGTCATGCGCACCGCTTATTTTTATACCGGCGATCGGCATTTTGCCGAGGATATCAGTCAGGAGGTATTCCTTCGCGCTTATCGCAACTGGAACTCGTTTCGTGGAGATAGCGCGGTTAAAACCTGGTTGACGACGATCGCCATCAACGTTTGCCGGGACAAGATGGGCGTGCGGATGTTTACGGAACAGCCGACCGATCCCAGCCGGATGGAGCGGGGACGGACATTCAACGTGGAAGAAGAAGCGCTTAAAAGATTGCAGAAAAGCGAGATTTTGCGGCATATGCTGCGTCTGCCTCTGCCGTATCAGGAGGCTTTGTATTTATATTATTATCTGGACTTGGACACACGGGAAATTGCGAAAGCGACGTCGTCGCCCGAGGGTACCGTGAGAAACAGACTGCACCGGGCGCGCGAGGCGTTGGCTCGGGAAATGCGCAAGGAGGAGATAACCGATGACGGACATGGAGCGTAATTTACGTCAACATTTGCAAAAGGAGTCGGATGATATGTTGTTTTCTAAAATGGAATTGAGCGATAGCGTTAAACAGAAGATCAGGAAGCAAGCCGCCGCGGAACAGAGAAGCCGCCGCCGATTCGTTCTTCCGAAAGCCTGGCTTGCAGGAGCGGCAGCGCTGGTCGCGGCAGTCGTCATAGTGACGGGATTGCCGATGCTGCAAGAGCCCGCCGCAGTACCGACGCCAACGGATAATTCGTCGGGAACCGTGCTGCCCGGAAACGGAGGAGCCACAGGTTCGGAGTTGTCCCAATTGATTACAACTCCATTCGGAACGGCGGAGGCAGCGAAAACAGCTTTCGGTTCCGGTGTGCATGTTCCTCAAGTCGCCCCGGAAGGCTTCAAGCTGGCTGAGATCGTCGGCGTGGGAATGAAGGACCAACCGCTCAGAGATTTGAACTTCACATACGGCTCGGGTGATAAGACGGTGACGTTCAGCGCGAGCCGCATGCCGGCGGCGTTCCCGACGGACCTGTTCACACAGACCAAAGTGGGCGGAGCGGACGGCTTTATTTTCGAGCAAGCCGAGTTCACGGAGCTGTTCTGGGTGGTTGACGACATTCAGTATGGCGTGTCCGGTCCGATTTCGGGCGATGAGGCCATGAAGGTAGCCGAATCGGTTGAGCCTTAATGAGTTGATGCGTGTATATCGTGAATGAATTGAACGCCCCACCCGTCGAGGTGGGTTTTTTCGTCAGTAAAGGATTTATTGCAGGGTATTATCAAGCTTTGACTCCATAGACACCCCCAACCGTGATTCTATACTTATTGATGCTGGCACCTATTAAGAGAAATTGTACCTTGAGCGAATGCTAGATAAATTGGGGTAGTGTAATATCCCCATACGGGAGAGCGCATCGCTGGCAKCGATGAGGTCAGGGGTTCAGTCCGMGCGGACGTAATGAAGTGAGTAGGCTTCGAAGGAAATACATCAAATGTAGGGGAAAAACGCGCGGTCGTATTTTCACAAGGCCTAATAAATAGTCTGAAAGAGTAAAACAGTTAACGCAACCTCATGGAGGTTGCGTTTTTTTATTTGGTTGACAGCATAGGGGTTATGAATCACGATGACCGTATATCTATAAATGGAAAGTTATAAATCAATTAATAGAAGTAATTAAAGATATCCATATATAAATTCGACAACAACTAGAGGTGAAATGGTTGCTAAAAATTAACCGTGAAGACAAACGCCTAATATGGCAGCAACTGCTTGACCAAGCTATTCATAATATCACAACCGGCAATTGGCCCGCAGGCGAATTGCTGCTGCCTTCTCGCGAACTTGCACTATTAGTTGGTGTCTCCCGCTCAACGATACAGATTGTTTATGAGAAATTATTCAGTCATGGCTTTTAATGATGTTTGAAGACGAAGTCGTAATTTGAGATTGAGGGCATAATCATTTATTCGGGGAGAACTACATATATAATTATATCGAAGTGAGCTTAGTTATCGGTTCTGTTATCTCCCTTCTTAGTAGTGCAATTTCATGTTTATAAGGCGCATCTTTATATTTTATTTTACCTATAGATGGTGTCTCCAATAGTTTAGGAATCTTAGTTAGTTGAGGATGATGCACGATATAGTCAAGAGCTTTTAGACCGATGTACCCATGACCGATATTTTCGTGGCGATCTTTTCTTGAGCCTCGTTCATTTTTAGAGTCATTAATATGAAGTACTTTTAGTTTGTCTATACCAATCACGCGATCAAACATCTCAAGTACGCCGTCGAAATTATTTACTATATCATACCCGGCATCATGAATATGACACGTATCTAAGCAGACAGATAACCGTTCATTATGATGAACGCCATTTATGATTTTTTCGAGCTCTTCGAAGTTTCGACCACATTCCGTACCTTTTCCAGCCATTGTCTCCAGCGAAATTTGTACATGACTATCCTCAGTTAAAACCTCATTTAACCCCCGTATGATTTGTTTGATTCCCTCTTCACTACCAGCGCCTACATGCGATCCTGGATGTAATACCAATTGTTTAGATTGCAGACATTCGGTCCGTTTTATTTCCTCTTGAAGAAAAGTTACACTGAAGTCGAAAACTTCTTTTCTCTTCGTATTTGCTAAGTTAATGAGAAAAGGAGCGTGAACAGCAATGTTAGAAATACCATGTTGATTCATGTGGGCGTGTCCACTCTCAATGTTATAGAGATCAATTGATTTACGTTTTGAATTTTGAGGAGCACCTGTATAAATTAAAAAGGTTGAGGCACCATAGGAGGCTGCTTCTTTACTTGCTTGCAGTAACATCTCTTTTCCTCCCATGGATACATGAGATCCAATCAAGATTGACATGATAACCACTCCGCTCTTTTTAAAGAAATTAGTGTTAATTATATCATTAAGAGGATTTTAAAAATAATGGTGGGGATAGGCGTGGCGGGTATTCACATTAATGGGGGGTATGCAGAACAAGTATTGTTTCGCGCTTCTCGCCTTATTCCGATTCCGGATGAAGTTTCCTTTGAACAAGTCGCAGTAGGGATAGATGCGATCGTCACGTCCTATCATGCCGTGATGACATCAGGAATGGCGGAACCGGGCGATGTCGTTGGAAACATTGGGCTTGGCGGGCTGGGAATGAACGGTCTTCGTATCGCATCCTTAGCTGGTGCAACCGTATATGGTGTCGATGTACTGAAGTCCCATTCCATGAGCTAAATGATGCATTGGAACAATTTCGAGAGGGCAAAACGCGAGGTCGTATTTTCACAAGACCTAATAATTAATAGTGCGGAGTCAAAAAATAAGCAGAGGGGTTCAAGAATCTATCGAAGATTCTCGAATCCCTCTGCTTTAAATGCAATGAAGTATTATCTTCATTAATTCATTTCTTTTTCTTATTCAAGTGGATGTAAGTAGTTAAACACTCAATGACGGGAGGCCAGGCAGTTGGCGATCCCGCTCTTGTTTGTTTCCTTTAGTTTGTTTGATCTTCCTTGAATGTGAAGCTTCTAGCTGCATATAGAAATGGAGTAGAGCAGAGTGATACGATGAACTTAATCACGTATGTCGATAAGAATATCGATAGCCAGAGAGCACTATCGTATCCTTCTGCTCCAGCAAATGCTATTGTGCAGAAGATTAACGTATCAACAAGCTGACTGACAGCTGTGCTTCCGTTATTTCGAATCCAGAGCTGATTCGGAGCTGGACACTGTCGTTTCAAGAAGGTATAGATCTTAACATCGAGAAATTGGCTCACAAAATAAGCACACAAGCTTGCCAAGGCGATTCTAGGCATTAAGCCGAAAAGCGTCTCTAACGCTCCTTGAACCTGCAAAGGGAATTCATCATTATGCGGATTAAACAGCAAGGCCATCTGCATAATAATTGTTGTGGCAATTAGAGTGAAAAATCCGAACCATACCGCTTTTTTTGCAGCCTTCTCACCGTATTTTTCGTTTAATAAGTCTGAAGCCAGATATATGGTGCCGTACATTGTATTCCCAAGTGTAATTGCAATTGCAATACCAAAGACATCAATGTCAATCGTCTTCACAACTTGAATATTGGCTAGTACTGTAGCCATCCCAATCCAAGCATAAATGCCTAGACGACCAAAAAAACGATAAGAAAGTAGAAATAACAAAAAATGCACGAGCATAAAAATCGCGCCAAACCACAAATTAAACATATGACTGACAACCTCCTAGTTTTGTTGACGCGGGAGTTTTCGAACCGCGGCTTGCGTTAATGATGAAACTTAGAGCTACTTTTCTGCCTTTGTCATTATAAACGGTTAAAGGATGGGCGGCAATACTTATCCGGTAACGTTTTATTTAGAGGTTAGAGATGGTAAAATAAATGGCACGGCTTTTGAGCACGTTGTTGCGAAGCCATTTCGGCTTCGAAAACAGGAAGGAGTGTTTTTATGGATACTCAAAATGATCAGTTGCAACAAGAACAACTGCGAGTAGACGACGTGACGAGTATTATTCGTGCGCGTATAGAAGAATTTCGTAAAATAGTCGGAAGTATGAGGGAAGATATCGTTGATATACGCCGCAACTTCTGGGATGATGTGACGCTTAACTTTGAGGATGCTGCTGAGTCAGCTGAATCACATGCCAGCATGAAGCAGCAGGCTGAGGTGCTTTCAGAACGAGAGCGGAGTCATAGACATGCAGAACAGCAGCTAATTACGCTGACTAAGCTAGAGCAGACTCCTTATTTTGGAAGAGTAGATTTAATAGACCAAGGGTTTTCCGAAGCGGATCAAATTTATTTGGGTGTGGGGTCTTTACTTGATGAGAGCGGTCAAACTTATTTGATCTATGACTGGCGAGCTCCAGTTTCAAGCTTATACTATGATTATAGTCCTGGACCCGTCCAATACGATACACCGAGTGGTCAGATCAGCGGTGAAATGACATTAAAGCGTCAATATATGATACGTGATGGACAAATTCGCAGTATGTTTGATACAGGCGTTACGATTGGAGACGAGTTGCTGCAAGAGGTGCTTGGCAAGCAATCTGACGCCCAGATGAAGAGCATTGTCGCAACAATTCAGCGAGAGCAAAATCGTATTATTCGAAATGAGAGGGCAAGACTGCTCATCGTTCAAGGTGCTGCAGGGAGCGGGAAAACATCAGCGGCATTGCAGCGTGTAGCCTATTTGCTCTATCGCTACCGCGGCACGTTAAATGCCGATCAAATTGTATTATTTTCACCAAACCCAATGTTTAACAGCTATGTTGCAACTGTATTGCCCGAGCTGGGTGAACAAAATATGCAGCAGACAACGTATCAGCAGTACTTGGAGCATAGGCTGGGTAAGTCCTTTGCGCTTGAGGACCCTTTCTCTCAAATGGAGTATACGTTGGCAGCAATAAATGAGTCGGGCTACGATACGAGGATTTCGTCGATTATATACAAATCTGGTCTAGCATTTATGCAATTGATTGAGAAATATGTCTCTGAGCTCGGTGAGAGCGGCCTTTCATTTACTCCTGTTACTTTCCGGGGTAGGACGCTACTGTCTGAAGAAGCCATATCAGAGCAGTTTTATAAACTTGATCGTACGTATTCAATAGGCAATCGGATGCTCTTAACAGCGGATTGGATGCTGAAGGAGCTAACTAGACTAGGCCGGGAAGAACGCAGTAATGAGTGGGTGGATGAAGAGATCGAGCTGCTGGACCAGGAAGCGTACGCTCATGCCTATGAGGAGCTTCAGCGTAAGGAACGGTTTACGAAAGATTCATTTGATGATTTTGACTCGGAAAGGGATTTTTTGGCGGCGATGGTTGTTCAGAAGCAATTCAAAAAATTACGGAGAAGAGTCAAAAGGCTCCGGTTTTTGAATGTACCGGCTATTTATAAACAGTTGTTTGTAGGAGATCGTTCGTTGCTTCAGCGATTAACATCGGAAGAGCTTCCGCTTCCGGAAGCATGGCCTCAAATCAGCGAGCTAACTATTGCCATGCTTGAGAGAGCCGAGATGTATTATGAGGATGCGACTCCCTACTTATACTTAAAGCAAAGGCTAGAAGGATTTCATACCAATACATCAGTCAAACATTTATTCATTGACGAGGCTCAGGATTATTCGCCTTTCCAATATCATTATTTAAAGCGTATATTTCCTAACTGTAAAATGACTGTTCTTGGAGATGTGAATCAGTCCATATTTTCTCATTCCGTTGCGGTAGATGGGTTTGAACCTTTGTCGCATTTATATAGCGAAGAGGAGACGGAGAAGATTGTTTTAACCAGAAGCTATCGTTCAACTCGGCCGATTGTCGCCTTTACAAGCAAGATGATTGAGGGCGGGCATTTGATTGAGCCATTTAATCGTGATGGGGCGGAGCCTACTGTAACGAAAGCAAAATCGGAAGCTGAATTATTTCAGCTTATAACTAAGCGGATTGAAGAGTTGCAGGAGGCGGATTTCCCATCCATTGCGATCATTTGTAAAACAGCAGAAGAGAGCAAATTCATACATAAGAATTTGCTCCCACATTTTGCTGGGCTGCGTCTGATTGAGAAAGAAACGGTGACCTTTGAGAAGGGCTTGGTTGTTATACCAGCCTATCTAGCCAAAGGAGTGGAGTTCGATGCAGTTGTCATTAGCAATGCATCTAATGAATACTACGGACGTGAGAGTGAGAGGAAGTTGTTCTACACGGCTTGTACAAGAGCTATGCACGAGCTGCATTTGTTTTACACGAATGACCTAACTTTCTTTATTTCTTAAGTTTATTTTCTAACACTTGTCCATATTTCATGGACATCTACTTGAAGCTCCGAGGCGATCAGCTCTGCTGTGAGCCTTTGGGGCTTTATTATTTTTCCGTTGCGCAGCTTGGAAATGGTTTGAATAGAGATGCCTGTGTTATCAGAGAGCTGTCCGGCTGTTATATCCCGCCGAGCCATCCATATTTTAAGCTTCATTGCAGCATCAATTTTGTCATCAAGCGGTTTAACGTCCCAAATGACAAAAGCGAACTCCTTACTATTTTCAAAGCCATCGAGAATGGGAGTGAARGTAACGGACAGCTCGAGCTCAATTCCGCTCAGCTTACTTGTATGTATGATCAAACTTCGTTCTTTCTTCAATACGTCTGCTTCTGCTAAAGCTTCCTTAAATTTCGTGTGCTCCGCACTTGCAATGAAATTCAGCACAGATTCTTCTTCCATCTTAACATCCGGCTCAAACATGAGAGGAGCGAAGCTGTCGCGCAAAAATCGAATTTGTTGATGGCTGTCAACGATACCACTTATCAATACTTTGTTTTTCTGCGTTTGCTGCTCTATCCACTTGTAACCAGATAAATCTACGAAGGTAATATAAGACCTATTTGATTTATCATTTTCAATAGATGGTAATAGCTGTTGCGTCACACGAACAGGAATCGGACGTTTCAGTTTTGTATACAGCAGATTCTCGCTGTTTATGAACTGTCGATTGTTATGACTTTTCAACTTATATTTTTGAAGTAAATAATGACTTGATTTGGATTGAACCTCAGTAAGTGTATATCCTGTAAGCCGTAAAAACGCATCATTTGCATCCTCTATTTGTGGCAGTCCACTTTGTATATGAAGGATGATCATCGGCTGCTCCAAGGTTTTAAATATTTGTTGATAGATAGACAACCCTTAGCCTCCTATAATTGTTTGTCTACTTGTTGACAGACTTATCGATTATAAAATATCAAGGAAAGACTCACAAGTTGGTATTTTTAACAGTTTACAGTCTACAGTTTAATTAATTAAACTTGGTAGCTTAATCCAATCAAAACGTCTGAAAAGACTGCTTTTTATGTAGTAGACAGGCTGTAATCAGCTCACAGTCAGCTTTCTTATGTCTTCTTTTACCGCTAAAATGATGAATGTATCCGAATAAAAGCGGATGGGTGCCTTTTAGGCATATACATAGGGAGAGACTATACATGAATTTTTGCAGCATTGAAAAATGTATAAAACCGTTAAAAGCAAAAGGTTTGTGCGCCATGCATCATCAAAGACTTTTACGTCATGGAGACCCGCATATGATACGACCAGATCGCATGAAAATAAAAAAAGCTTGTAAATGGGTTAATTGTACGAATATGTCGATTTCGAAGGGATACTGTTCAAAACATTACTATATTCAGCGAGTTATGCTATCAATCGACAACAATGTTACATAACCTAACATCAAGAGAACGGAAAGCATCAAAATCTATGAAAATGGAGTGTGATTTTTTCAACAAAACATGTATAATATGGATAAAGTAATTAGGTTAGGCTGGTTTTGACTCAACAATTTTCATCCAATGGGGGTGATAACAAGGATGGTTCAAACCGCATATAACGATTTATCGAATGAGGATTTGTATTTGTTTAACGAAGGCAGCGCTTATCATAGCTATCGTTTTATGGGTGCGCACCTTACCATGCAGGATGGAATTGATGGCGTCCGATTTACATTATGGGCCCCAAATGCCGCCGAGATTCGAGTCATTGGCAGCTTCAATAGCTGGAAAGGCGAGAGTTATCGGATGGATAGGGTAGGCTCAACTGGTATATTCACCTTGTTTATTGCGTATATCGGAGAAGGTGATTTGTACAAATATGAAATCATTTCGACCGAAGGAAAGGTTATTCGGAAAGCTGATCCCTATGCTTTTTCTTCCGAACGGAGACCTGGAACGGCATCCATTGTAACTGATCTAAGCGGTTATCAGTGGCAGGACGGGAATTGGCTAAAGAAAAAGCGGGATAAGCCTGCTTACTCTAATTCTCTCCTCATTTATGAGGTGCACGCTGGCTCTTGGAAAATTAAAGGTAAAGAAGATTTTTACACGTATGAGGAATTGGCGGAGGATCTCATTCCATATGTCTCAGAGATGGGATATACACATATTGAATTAATGCCGATTGCAGAGCATCCTCTCGATCAATCTTGGGGCTATCAAATTACTGGATTTTACGGAGTGACGAGCCGTTATGGCTCACCTAAGCAACTGATGTATTTCGTAGATCGCTGCCATCAATTTGACATAGGTGTAATTTTGGATTGGGTACCTGGACACTTCTGTAAGGATGATCACGGCTTGCGGTTGTTTGATGGTACACCAATCTTTGAGGGGAATGACCCTAAGTATGCCGAAAAGCCACTCTGGGGGACTTTGGCCTTCGATTTCAGTCGAAATGAAGTCATCAGCTTTCTAATCTCCAATGCCATCTATTGGATGGAGATGTTTCATATTGACGGCTTACGTGTTGATGCTGTTGCCAGCATGATTAATTTGCATATGGATAAATCGCCCGACTTGTTTACTTACAACTCACTCGGAGGGTCTGATAACCTAGACGCACTCCGCTTTCTTAAGAAGCTCAATGAAACGGTGTTTCATTACTA
Source organism: Paenibacillus sp. P4_A7 (assembly GCF_056402455.1). Taxonomy (NCBI): domain Bacteria; kingdom Bacillati; phylum Bacillota; class Bacilli; order Caryophanales; family Paenibacillaceae; genus Paenibacillus; species Paenibacillus sp. P4_A7. The sequence continues at coordinate 24,596 of NZ_JBFUHJ010000045.1, forward strand.
CCCCGACACGCTTATGCTAGCAGAAGATTCTTCCGCATGGCCTGCCGTCACATCTCCTACCTACAAAGGCGGCCTCGGATTTAATTTTAAATGGAATATGGGCTGGATGAACGATATGCTGCGCTATATGGCGCTTGATCCGCCCGAACGCTCGCACCACCACCATCTGATTACGTTCTCGCTCCTATATGCTTTTTCAGAAAACTACATTTTACCTCTCTCACATGATGAAGTTGTTCACGGCAAACGTTCCTTATTGAACAAAATGCCAGGTACTTATGAAGAAAAGTTTGCTCAGTTACGACTGTTTTATGGCTTCTGGATGACCCATCCCGGCAAGAAGCTGCTTTTCATGGGCAGTGAATGGGGGCAATTCGACGAATGGAAGGACAGCGATATGCTGGACTGGATGGTGCTGAAATATGATTTGCATCAAAGCATGCAACATTATGTGAAAAACCTCAATTTCGTCTATAGAGATCAGCCGTCACTCTGGGAACGAGATCGCGATCCAGAATGCTTTCAGTGGATTGATGTTCATAATGCAGAGCAATCTGTAATATCCTTTATCCGTTGTGGAAATTCTGATTTTTCCATCGTAATCGCCAATTTTTCCAGAAATGACTATACGCAATATCGTGTTGGTGTACCAGAGCCAGGTTTTTACCGCTCTTTCATTCATAGCAATGACTCACAGTATGGAGGAACAGCTGCACGATCGCCGCTTGGATTTAGCAGCGAAAACGTAGCTTGGCACGGTCACAATCAAAGTATTTCGTTTCATTTAGCCCCCTTCACATTCCTAATGATCATCCTAGAGCCGGGGGACACACATTGAGTGGGAGTTGATGTCCATGGGCCGAAAAGAAATGATTGCTATGCTGCTCGCCGGAGGTGAAGGAAAGAGACTTGGCGTACTAACGAAAGATTTGGCTAAGCCAGCTGTCTACTTCGGAGGGAAATACCGCATTATAGATTTTACATTAAGCAATTGCGCTCATTCGGGTATTGATACAGTTGGTGTCTTGACCCAGTATCAACCGCTCGAGTTAAATCGGTATCTTGGAATCGGCAGCCCTTGGGGACTTGACCGCCGCGATGGCGGAATGACGATATTGCCCCCATTTGTGAAGCAAAAGGGCGGAGTTTGGTATAAGGGAACAGCAAATGCTATCTATCAAAATATGTCTTTCATAGAGCCCTATAACCCGGAATATGTTCTCATCATTTCAGGCGATCACATTTATAAGATGGATTATGAATTGATGCTGAATCACCACAAGAAGAGCGGCGCTGACGTTACGATCGCAGGTATCGAGGTGGAGTGGAAAGAAGCCAGCAGATTCGGCGTTATGCATATTGACGATGAGGATCGAATTACAGCCTTCGAGGAAAAACCGAAGACGCCAACGAGCAATATTGCGTCCATGGGTGTTTATATTTTTACTTGGTCTGAATTGCAAAAATATTTGATATACGATGAAGCAAACCGCAACTCTAGTCATGACTTTGGCAAAGACATCATACCAGCGATGATGCGAGATGGGAAACGGCTGCATTCCTATCCATTCAAGGCATATTGGAAAGATGTTGGAACCATTGAAAGCTTGTGGGAAGCCAATATGGATTTACTAGAGGAAGAGCCACCACTTGATTTATCAGATCCGGATTGGCGAATCTATTCCGTAAGCCCTAATCGTCCTGCACAGCATATTGGAGCTGAAGCTGTAGTTACCTCATCTTTAGTAAATGAAGGCTGCATGTTGGAGGGCGAGGTCAATCGATCCGTCTTGTTCTACGGAGTGCAGGCCGCAAGGAACAGCTATATATCGGAGTCTGTTATTATGCCAAATGTCCGTATTGGTGATGGCGCACGTATATACAGAGCCATTATTGGCGAAGGTGCGGTCATTCAAGCAGGCGTGACGATTGGAAGTCCGGATGATGAAGCGATTACTGTCGTCGCTGTTGATCAGTTTGTCACGAATGATCATTTGCTGCAGGAGGTGGAGCACTCATGAAGCACAAAGTAATGGGCGTTATTAATCTGATTCATGAGACAGACGAGCTTGAGAGTCTTACACAAGGGCGATGTCTTGCTACGGTTCCCTTCGGTGCAAGATATCGATTAATTGATTTCGTACTGTCTAGTATGGTCAATTCAGGCATTTCAAAGGTTGCGGTATTCGCTCATACGAAATATCGGTCATTAATGGACCATCTTGGATCCGGCAAACATTGGGATTTGCAGCATCGTCAAGGCGGATTGTTTATTCTCCCGCCGGCGTCTGATGATATCCAAGAAATAAGCCGGGGTGATCTTTATCATTTCTATCAGCAGCGAGATTATTTTAATCGTTCTACGCTTGAATATGTAGTTATTACAAGAAGTCATATGGTCTGCAATATTGACTTTGAGCCGGTTATTCAGTCTCATATTGATCGCGAAGCGGATATTACAGTAGTCTGCAAGCAGCAGAGTGATTTACTAACAGGCAAAGCTCGTAAGGTGAAGATGGATGATGACGGAAGGATTACTGCTATACAAGATCATTATGGCCGTATGGCAAGCGACATCAATTCCATGGAAATGTATATTATGCGCAAAGAGCTGCTGATGGAGCTGGTAGAAACCTCACTGGCGCAAGGTCAAGATCATCTTGTGCGGCATGCTATTTTCTCCAGGCTGGATAAGCTGAATGTATATGGCTACATGTATGAAGGTTATTTAGGTGTTGTTAATACGATGAGTAGCTATTATCAAAATAGTATGAATTTACTAAAACCAGAAGTATGGAAAGAATTATTTTATCAGCCTGGTCCAATCTTTACGAAGGTAAAAGATGAGCCCCCGGCAAGGTATATGGTTGATTCTAAAGCGACAAATTCGCTAATTGCTAACGGCTGCCGTATTGAAGGAACGGTTGAAAATAGTATTTTGTTCCGAGGCGTGAATGTGCAGAAGGGTGCGGTCGTAAAAAATAGCATCATCATGCAAAATGGAGTTATTGGCGAGAATACCTTTATACAACACAGTATTCTAGATAAAGATGTAAGAGTGGAAGAGGACCGTGATATTCGCGGTGCTGCGAGTTCACCATTTTTAGCGGCTAAGCGTAAAGTAATTTAATAAAGAGTGAGATAGAGAAGAGTAACAAGGAGAGGAAGAGCCTATGAATATCTTGTTCGCAACCTCTGAAGCAGTTCCGCTCGCTAAGACGGGCGGTCTTGCAGATGTAACTGGGGCATTGCCGAAGGCGCTGAATAAACGAGGCGTTGATACAAGAATCGTGCTGCCTAAGTATGAAGAGATTCCATTAGAGCTTTCAGAACAGTTTGAGTTAATAGCCAAATTTACGGTGTCATTTGGGTGGAGAAATCAATATTGCGGCTTGTTTAAAGGACAATTGGATGGCGTCACCTATTATTTGGTCGATAACGAGTTCTATTTTAAGAGAAAAGGGCTTTATGGGTATGGCGACGATGCAGAACGATTTGTTTTTTTCTGCTTCGCAGTCATGGAGGCTGTTCGTTATATGGACTTCAAGCCGGATTTAGTTCATTGCCATGATTGGCAAACTGGTCTTATTCCGTTTCTGCTTAAGACGAGGTATGCCTTTGATCCAGCGTGGTCCTATGCGAAATCTGTATTCACGATCCATAATTTAAAATATCAAGGCTTGTTCAGCATTGATTTGCTAAAAGAACTAATTGGTGCAGGCGATGAGATGTTCGCTGCGGATAGTCTTGAGTTTTACGGGGCGGCCAGCTGTATGAAAGGTGGACTCGTTTTTGCAGACAAGCTCACGACGGTAAGCGGCACTTATGCGCAAGAAATTCAAAGCGAATATTTTGGCGAGCGGCTTGATTCCTTGCTACGTTATCGTTCTGACGATTTAATTGGCATCGTAAATGGTATTGACGATGAGTTGTTTGATCCGATGAATGACAGCGCGAGGTGGGCTTGCCCGAATCAGAAAGCATTCCGCTTATTGGCATTGTATCTCGACTTGTAGAGCAAAAAGGCTTTGATCTTATTGCGGCAACATTGGAAGAGTTACTTACGGAGGATGTACAACTTGTTATTCTAGGAGCGGGCGAGCAGCAATACGAACAATTCTTTCAAGATGCAGCCAAAAGGCATCCTGACAAAGCAGCCATTTGGCTAGGCTATGACGATCGGATGGCTCGGCGAATTTATGCAGGTTCAGATATGTTTGCGATGCCTTCGAAGTTTGAGCCATGTGGTCTCAGTCAGCTGCTAGCGCTGCGGTACCGCTCAGTGCCGATCGTTCGTGAGACCGGAGGCCTTAAGGATACGGTGCAGTCTTACAACGAATATACGGGGGAAGGCAATGGCTTTACTTTCACCAATTACAATGCGCATGAATATTTGTATACAGTCCAAAGAGCGTTAGCTGTATACCGGAACGAAGAAGCATGGAAGCAAATTGTGATGAACGGATCCAAAGAAGATTATAGCTGGAATCGTTCCGCAAAAGCCTATCTCACGATATATTCCCTACTTCTAGCGGATCGAAAGGAGAAACAGCCATGGCCCGTCACCTTGTAATCGGCAACGGCAAAATGCTGCTGAATCTAGATCAGCATTGTTATATCCGAGATATTTATTATCCCTATGTTGGTCAGTTAAATCATGTAGGGGGTYAATATTGTCGTTTAGGCGTGTGGGTTGAAGGTGCTTTTTCTTGGCTTGATGACCCAGCATGGAGGTTTGACCTTGATTATATTGAGGACTCATTGGTTACTAACGTAACGGCTATTCATGATGGTCTAGGTATTGAACTTCATATGAATGATGGTATTCATCAGCGGGAATGCATCTACATTAAAAGCGTCGCCATTCGGAACAACACAAATGAGCAGAAAGAAGTGCGATTGTTCTTCCATCAGGACTTGATGATTGATGGCTCTGAGGTTGGAGATACAGCGGTTTATTATCCTGAGAATCATACACTGTATCATTACAAGCGTTCTAATTACTTTATGTTTAATGGTTTCTCTGATGAAGGCGGCATGATGCAGTATTCAACAGGGATTAAGAGGTTTCAATCTGCGGAAGGGACATGGCGCGATGCAGAGGATGGAGTTCTTATGGGTAATTCAATTGCTCAAGGCTCTGTTGACAGCACGATCAGCTTTCGTACCATTATCCCGCCAGGCAAGGAAAAGACCATTTATTATTGGATGTCGATCGGTAAAAACTTAGAAGAAGTGAAAGAACTAAATCAATACGTACATGAGAATCATCCCGAGAAACTCCTTAGTCGCATGGTCGTATATTGGAAGCATTGGCTGCGCAGAGCGGAGACGGATTTAGGTGATTTACCTCATGATGTTGTCAAAATGTTTAAGCAAAGTCTCTTGCTTGTACGAACTCAAGTAGATGAACGTGGCGCGATACTGGCGGCGAATGACACAGATATTTTGCAATATAATCGTGATCATTACAGCTACATGTGGCCGCGCGATGGTGCACTTATTGCGGATGCTATGTCAATGGCTGGTTATCAGAGCGTAATTGCTCCATTCTTCCATTTTTGCGCACAGGCTCTCTCACCAGATGGATACCTCTATCATAAGTACAATCCGGATGGAACAGTAGGTTCTAGCTGGCATCCGTATATCGTACAGGGAAGCAGACGATTGCCTATTCAGGAGGACGAAACGGCACTTGTGTTGTTCGCTTTGTGGAAGGATTATTCGCGCAATCAGGTGATAGAGCTTCCACAGTCCTTGTACAGCAACTTAATTCGCAAAGCTGCAACATTTCTGAGTTCATACATGGAACATTCCCTCTCGCTGCCTAAGCCTAGCTACGACCTTTGGGAGGAACGTTATGGGATATGGACGTACACAGCGGCATCGGTATATGGCGGGTTAATGGCAGCATCTTTCTTTACGGAACTATTCGGTGATTACGAGAGAAGTGATCATTACAAGAATACAGCTGAAACGATAAAGCACGGTATTATCACTCAGTTGTGGGACGAGGAGACAGGTCGATTCGCACGTGGTCTTATCCAGAAAGATAATCGTTGGGTGAAGGATATGACGCTTGAAAGCAGTGTGTTCGGAGTTCTTGAGTTTGGCGTGCTGCCTGTAGACGACTATCGTGTGAGACAGACGATGCTGGCGATTAAGGATGGTTTACAAATAAAAACAGATATTGGAGGAATCGCTCGTTATACGAACGATTATTACTTCCAACAATCTGGTGACATCGAAAAAGTGCCAGGCAATCCTTGGATCATTTGTACGCTATGGGTAGCAAATTTCGAAATTGATTCAGCGAAAAGCTTGGATGAACTAGAAGGGCCGCGCCGCACACTGCAATGGGTTTCTGACCATGCACTGCAAAGCGGATTACTGCCGGAGCAGCTTAATCCATACGATGGAACGCCGCTGTCAGTAGCACCGCTTACATGGTCGCATGCTACGGTTGTACACAGTGTGAGTAAGTATGCAGAGAAGTATAAGCAGTTGCGAGACAACTGCTGACCACTACTGCATTCCAGCTTCATGTTTAGAGCCAGAAGGATAGACGATTCTCCTTCCATTTCAGAATAGTGGGGGACGGTCGTATGTAAAGAAACAACCTGAAAACGGTTGTTTCTTTTTTTAGCTTTTTTAAGTGCCGTATTTCTTCACAGCCGCGGCAAGAGTAAGCATGGGCCAAATGTAATTATTGCTAGGATAATGTACGTATACACTGCCAGGCAGTCCTGCTCCTGTAGGGTACGTATAGGTCCAATCTCTCCTTCCAAGAGCTTGCAGCAGACCGTCAATGCCTCTCTCAATCGCTGGCGTCGGCTTTGAATATACGGCTGTCAGTGCATCAAGTGCCCATGCAGTCTGTGAAGGTGTGCTGTAATGCAAGGGAACGTAATGTTTGACTTGATCGCTGAGACAGGATTCTCCCCAGCCTCCATCCTCATTTTGGATATCGAGCAGCCATTTGACCGCCTTCATGATCGCTGGGTGGTCTTCGGCGACTCCGACAGCTATCATCCCTTGAACAGCTGCTCCTGTTCCATGAATGTAGGATATCCCCCAGCGCCCATACCAGCTGCCGTCTTTGGATTGTTGTGACAGTATCCACTGTACGCATTCATCAATCCAACGATGAGCGATGCTCATATCTAGTTCTTTTCCTAAAAAGCTTAATACTCGCCCGGTTAAGTCGACGGTCGAAGGATCCGTAGCGATATCTGCCGCCCCTTCAAACGTGAAAAAGCTTGCGGGCAGCTGCTTTCCTTTGCGTTCAAATGCGGGCCAGCCTCCATCATCATTTCGTAATGCGAATACCCAGTTCAATCCTCTTTGCCAGTCCGCGTAGGAGCCATCAGAGTGTGATATGTATGGTMTGATAGCACGCAATGCGGCTGCACTGCAATCGACGTCGGGATAAATCGTATTCACATCGGAAAACCCCCAGCCGCCTGGAGGCGTATTCGGATTACGTATAGCCCAGTCTCCAGGACGATTTTGCTGCTTCGTCATTAAATAGGCCGCCGCACTCTCTAAAACGTTGCTTTGTGTAGAAACCCCCGACTCACTCAATGCATAACTCAGCATAGCTGTATCCCAAACTTCGGATGAAGCGATTTGAATATGGAAGCTATCCTTGCAAAGAAGCGAGCGAACGCCAAGTACCATACGATTAATAGTAGGGGAGTTCGTGTCATAGTCTAATGCTAACATTGCCAATATCATGAACATGGTTGCTGTTGAATAAGTAAGTAGAGTACCGTTAGGTTCGATTCTCTCGAATAGGAAAGTTTCAGCTTGCTCTACAGCAGAGGAAGAGTCTAAAGGGAGAAGGCTGTTCAAAGGCAAAGAACCGACAATTTCGCTTAGGGCGGAAATCCAAGTCGTGTCATTTGAGAACGTATGGGAAATGCCTAGGAATAGATCGGATAAATCGGGCATCGTTGGAGTGCTACGTTTGAATAATTTGTTTGACATAATTAGGATAGGAATAAGATGTACACGCGCATGACCGGAGAGTGAGAAGAGATCCAGGCCGATTCCGAGATTGGAGAAAAATGCTTCTAGTGGGATTCGCAGCAAATAGGGCCATTCTGCCTGTCCTGTTGCAGAAAACAAAACTTGAGTGAACAGGTTTCGCATTTCGGATAAGCCGCCTTTTGCTCTTATAAATTGCTTAGCTTGCAGTATTCGCGGATCATTTGCAGCATAATATCCCGCATACAAAAGTGCAAAGCATGCTTCAGCAGTAGCCTCCAGGTTGCCGTCCAATTCGTCAGGGTATATTTTCCAAGATCCGTTTAACTGTTGTTTAGAGGCGATACGAGAAGCCAGTAGATGAATGAACGTTTCGTCTGATCGTCCTAGCAGTCTTAGTATAATTATAAAATAGCCATCAGTCATCGTCCCTGAATCCAAACATAAGAGCCATGCTCCATCAGAGGATTGCTGCCGCTCCAGTTCAACAGTCATGTGTTCAATTTGTTCGTGTATCCGTTTCATATCCATAAGCAGCATTCATCCTTTGCTTCAGTAGTTGCTTMATGTATATGCGGAATACGGCGTTGAAAGTCGGAGATATGGCTTGTCCTAACATAATGTATTTGAATTATTACGATTTGCAGTTGTTCTTTCTGCTTATTGTGTTTGTTGAAATGAAAGGCTGACTAAGGAGGGGACTCAGTAGTCCCCTAACAATTGCTAGGTGTAATAGGTTTGGGTCTCGGATATTGGCGAATATGCTTTATGCGAGAATCGGCAGTATAACATTTGCCATTGCCCGCCAGGATGCTTGCCGAAGAACCGGCGGCAATGACGCGAATAGATCCAACGACAATTCTTGGATCGCATAAGGTTCGAGTCATTTGGACGACCTGTCCATCTCCGTCATACAAATCTGTCAATTCGGGAAGATCGCGAGAGAAAATGCGATACGATTCAAAAAAAACTTCGCCTGCGGTCGCATGACTCTCCTGACGTTGAACAGCTAAAGCTTGCAGCTTGGCATTCGTGGCGTAGCGGTCACCGACCTGTAAGATGCCAGATTGCGCTAAGCTTATTACGTATATTGCTCCTATACTTGCCGTCCGAACACAGATTGTCATGTCACGCTTCCTCGACAGCAATACTCTCCGCCTCAGGAGAAGGAAACGGTGCTAATGGACCGACAATGACGGATTCAGGAGGTGTATCAAACATCGAGTATAAATGAACACATTCGGTATCCCCCACTTGAAGCATCGAGGCGCTTGATACGCCGAGAATTTCAATCTGTCCAACAGATAATGAATGGTTAGTAACGTGGAAATGGATCATTAGCAGTACTCCTTAGTAATAAAGTTAACCAAATCAATGGATTGACAGGGCCTATTGCTGATTACCGTTTTGCAACTGGCGCATATAAGCGAGCAGCGCAGCATCGGTATCTCTGGTTGTCTTGTTAAGTACAAAGTCGATTAAGTCTTCTCCTTCATAAGAAGCCTGTTGGCCGTTCGGGTCATCACTTCGCTGCATATAATATTGAATACGCGAAGGCACTTGCTTGCGAATATCCTCAATTACGATGCGGCGATGATAAGGATCTAACGGAATGCCTAGCTCTTTTTCGTAGGTCAGCAGTTTTTGCTCTGCACGATTGTCTAAATATTGATTCATTTTTGACTGAATATCGTTGTATGGACCAGAAGTTGGTGTAGTGGTCGGCCCCGCAGAAGGGTATGATTGCTGTGATGGAACTGATAACTGTTCAATGTTGTCAGGAAAAGGGTTGCCTCCACCACCAGGTGCAGTCATGCCGATATTAAGCGTGCCATCTAGTTTTTCTACTTTTAATTGGTCAAACTTGTATTCAATTTTATCTATGTGATAAGTAGGGCGTACTTCAAATTGCTTCAGCTTATCGCATAATGCTGCAACTTGATTTTCTRAATTTTCAATTTGCTCTTGCTGTGCTGTAACTTTTTGCTGTATTTCGAGTGACCAGGCTTGCCAAGGCGAAATTGGTGTTTGTTGCTGCATAAAGGTACTCCTCCTTCTGCTGTTTATGACGTTTGTAGAGGTTATGTCGGGTTCGGAAGAGGTACGAAGGAAAGCGGGTTTTCTTCACCTAGCTGAGGGGCAGGTCCTGTGAACCCGCCTGTATTATACAACTGTGATAAGGATCGGATAGAACCTGCGCTTCCGACTTGAAGGACGGAACTATTGGACACACTATCTACGCGGAGCAGATGAATCGTTATTTGCTGATGAATGGTCCAGTTCATAGTATACTTGCTTCATTTACTGTATTATCTTGCACGTCTGGATCAAGCGTATTTGTAGCGCTGACAGCGTTATTTGAGTTTGTTAAGCTCCCCGTCAAGAAAGAACCGGATCCCGCATAAGTCTTTGAGTTGCTGGATGGCGACACTTCTAGGGCATCACCGAATTGAACGATTGAGCCGGAGCCGATGCTAATAATTTTGACAAATCCGACGACTGCTGGCATGAGCATCCCCCTTTTTTTCTTAATTAGAACATGATGATTTCATACGTAAGTATTACCTGCTACATAC
>NZ_JBFUHJ010000046.1:0-27883 GCF_056402455.1 Paenibacillus sp. P4_A7
TAGTATGATCGTGTTTCGTTGGTTATCCGATGGTTTTCCGATGATTAAGTGATGGTCATGCGATTGTTACGCGACACATTTTTGCGATCGTTTATGGAATGTACAGAAGTTGACCTTCAGATACTGAAGACTCGTCTAAGCGGTTATGCAATAATATTTCCCTCGGCTTCATGCTGTATCGCAAGGCGATAAGCTCTAATGTTTCGTCCCTCTGTACGATACATACCCGAATTTTGCGGAAATCATTATCTTCCGATTGCTTGCCGAGGAATAAGTTCTGCCATTCTATTTCATCACCTGATGCTTGCACGCGTGCCCTTTCATCCGCTAGCTGCTGAGCGACTACCTGCTCTGCTGCTTGACGAGTTGCTTGCTCACGTCTGCTCGATTGCAGCAATGTCAGAATCCCGACATTCGGTGCTGCACCACTATTATCCTCGGGCTGCTTTCCAGAAAGAGCAATACGCAATTCCTGTTTTTCCTGCTCCGGTGGTGACTGTTCAGCAATCTGATTTGGCTCGCGATACTGTACTTGATCATACACAGCTTCCTGCTCTTGCTCTTGCTCTTGCTCGAGCTCCTGCACAGGTTCCAGCTCTTGCTCCAATTCCTGCTCTTGCTGCTGCTGATACAACGCTTGTGCATTTGCTATACGCTCCGATTGCTGCCATTGCTCGTAGCGTTCCTGTTCTTGACGGCCAGGTTCAGATTCGACAGCCTCCACATATTGGGAGGATGAAGCAAGCCATCCTTCATCACTCGTTATTTGCGAGTTATACGTAATCTCCCTTGCTTCCTCTTCCTCTTCCTCTTCCTCTTCCGATTCCGATTCCGCCTCTACTTCAGCTTCCTCATCACGCCTCTGGACAATTGGCGAAAAGAACTGTGCAGACGACCAACCTGAATCGGTTGTTGACGAAGAGATCGTAACCGTAGCATCAGAATTATTAGCCCATTCCTGCTGCTGCTCGTAAACAAAATCAGCTTCCGACTCCTGAACCCCTTCCTCCGATATGTACGGTTGTCTAGAGCTGTCCGTCTCTGCGGCAAACTCTTCCTCAAGCCGTTCATCATAGGGCTGTCGCTGATGGACGACAGTGAACGGTTCCTCTTTCCAAGCCTCTTCCTGCTGCTCAAAAATAGGCTGTGCAGAAATCCCTCGCAAGGATAGGACACCTGTTACATTGAGCGTCCGAGCAGATAACAAATCGACATCAAAATTATCGATTTCAATCGAGATATCATCTAGCCGCGTAATTCGGTTCATCGGCAAAGTAATTTCGACTGGAATCCAATGCTCAAGCGTGAGCTGAGCATCAGAATCATTCTGACTCCGATATATACCACTTAAGAGCAACTGCCCTTTCAAAACAGCATGGTCCCCCTGATCTATCACTTGAATGCGGGGAACAAGCTCAATTTCCTCCAGCTCGTCTATTGCCGCAACATCATCGGGCAAATGTACGCGCTCATACACATCAAAACGTAAACCGTTTGTATGATCCGACACGTCTAAGTCCTCCCTCCTTGTACTGAATGCTTGGGCTAACGTTACATTCACTACTTATCTATATGGCAGGGCAGGCAGTAGCATGACTACCAATTTGAACGGATATTAAATTTTCGAAGCAAGCTTTGTTAGCCATTCAGGCCATACTGCATATACTTCAATTCGCTCATTAGACCATGGGTGTGGGAAAATAAGCCTTTCGCCGTGTAACGCTTGATGTGCTAATAATTTCTTATCGCCGCCATATAGAACATCTCCTAAAAGAGGATGACCTATATGACTCATATGCACACGTATTTGATGCGTTCTTCCTGTCTCCAGCTTCACTCGTACGATTGATGCCCATGATCCAGCCTCCGCCACTTCAAAGTGAGTGATGGCCTGGTCACCGTTATCCGTAACTCGTCGCCTAGCACGATGATGTCTGTCCTTACCGATTGGCAAGTTGATTGTTCCCGATGCTTTCGTGACACGCCCATGAACAACAGCGATATACTGTCTGTCGATATCCTTGTTACGCATCGCTTCATCCAGTTTCCATTGTGCTAAATCATTTTTGGCATACAAGACAGGTCCTGAGGTTTCATCATCTAGTCGGTGAATGTGACGAATCTGCAGGGGATCCCCTTGGTTTAGGGCATGTCTAGCAGCAGCTTCATCTAAGGTCCCGATTTGACCAGGGGTAGACTCATGAACTGGCATACCCGCTCGCTTATGAAACACTATGCAATAATCATCCTCATACAAGACGATCGGAGCTTCTGCCTTAGTAGCGATTAATGCTTTTCGATATATGGGGTCCTTTTGCGGATCGATGGCTGGATAAGCTAGCAATTGAAGCGTATCACTTCTCCAGCCAATCCCTCCAACGGAAAATAACTTGTTAATCCACTTAGCCGGAAAAAAGGAACGAGCCAGCAGCCACTGCCGCACTTCGTGCGGATGACTACCAGCTCGCGGCTGCGGAGAAGCAGACGTTGCTGCCTTCTCCTTTTCCGTATGGATTTCAGTGTCAGAAACAGAATAAGCACCGAGCTCTTTCCAATCCAGCTCAAGCCATTGTCCGTTTCGTCTCACATTCTGAAATGTCATGTGAATGCAACCTCCAAAGCTTGCGATTGTTAACGTGTTTCCTAACCTTTTCTGTAAGCCTAATTCAATCGCCCTAATGCGATATCATGTGCCGCTATCGTTGCATCGATATCCTCATTCGTATGAACAGCCGAGACAAACATGCCCTCGAATTGAGACGGCGCTACACTTACTCCCAAATCAAGCATAGCGGCAAAGTACGCTTTAAATCTCTCAAGGTCTGATGTTTTGGCCGTTTCAAAGTTAATAACAAATGTATCGGTGAAAAAAGGACAAACCATAGAGCCAACTCGATTAATAGTGCTTGCTATGCCATGCTTGCGGGCATTCGCTTCGAAGCCGAGTTKAAGTCTGACAGCTTGCCGCTCTAATAACTCATACGTTTCATGCGTCAGCAAGCTTAGCGTCGTATAACCTGCTGCCATTGCAAGCGGATTGCCTGATAATGTACCTGCTTGGTAGATCGGACCACTTGGCGCGATCAATTCCATCAGTTCACGTTTACCGCCGTATGCTCCTACAGGCAGTCCACCACCAATTACTTTACCGAAGCAAGTCAGATCTGGCGTAACGCCATACAAGCCTTGCGCACAGCTATAACCAACTCGGAAACCTGTCATAACCTCATCAAAAATTAATACACTACCGTATTGGGTCGTCACATCGCGCAGACCTTGCAGAAAACCTGGCAGCGGCGGTACTACGCCCATATTGCCGGCAATTGGCTCAACAATAATACATGCAATCTCTTCGCCAAATTTCTCAAATGCCAATTTAACGGATTCGATATCATTGTAAGGAACAGTGATCGTATGTGAAGCCACATGCTCAGGTACACCCGGACTATCTGGCAGACCAAGCGTAGCTACACCTGATCCTGCTTTAATCAGCAAGCTATCTGCATGACCATGATAAGAACCTTCGAATTTTAAAATTTTACTACGCTTTGTATATCCACGCGCAAGACGAAGCGCGCTCATCGTCGCTTCTGTGCCTGAATTAACCATCCGCACGATATCAACCGATGGAACTCGCTCACATACCAACTCAGCCATTAACGTCTCTAGCTCGGTCGGAGCTCCGAAGCTCGTCCCTTTCTCAGCTGTACGTTTAATCGCTTCGATTACTTCAGGATGTGCGTGTCCCATAATCAACGGACCCCAAGAAGCTACATAATCGATGTAGCTATTTCCATCGATATCAAAGATACGGCTTCCTTGTCCTCGTTCCATATAAACAGGATTTAAGCCAACTGATTTGAATGCACGAACCGGACTGTTCACACCGCCAGGCATAACCTTCTTTGCTCTTGCAAAGGCCTCTACTGAACGCTCGTTATTTTTTAATCGTGAATGTTCACTCATCTGCTTACGCTTCCCCTCTAAGCCAATTTGCTACATCCTTCGCATGATACGTAATGATGATATCCGCACCTGCACGCTTCATTCCCGTTAACGTTTCAATAACGATAGCACGCTCATCAATCCAGCCGTTAGCGGCTGCCGCTTTTACCATCGAATATTCTCCACTTACGTTATAAGCAACAACAGGCAGATCGAAATTATCCTTCAACAGCTTAATAACATCCAGGTAGGCTGAAGCAGGCTTCACCATTAGCATATCCGCGCCCTCTGCCACGTCTGATTCCGCTTCTCGCAGCGCTTCGCGCAGGTTAGCTGGATCCATCTGATAGGTTTTGCGGTCGCCAAATTGCGGCGCAGAATGGGCTGCTTCACGGAAAGGACCGTAAAAGGCAGATGAAAATTTAACGGAGTACGATAATATCGCTATGTCATTAAAGCCTGCCTCATCAAGGCCATGTCGAATAGCTTGAACGAATCCATCCATCATATTTGAGGGCGCGATAACATCGGCTCCAGCTTCCGCTTGCGATACAGCAGTACGGACAAGCAGCTCTAGTGAAGTATCATTATCAACTACTGCTGTTCCAGTTGCTTCGTTAACATGCACGATACCGCAATGGCCATGATCCGTAAACTGGCACAAACAAGTATCAGCAATAATGAGTAATTCAGGCGCCCATGCTTTAACTGCTCTTATAGCTTCTTGAACGATGCCGTTCGGGTCATATGCTGATGTTCCAATCGCGTCCTTATGCTCAGGAATACCAAACAGCAATACCGATTGAATGCCCGCCGCAACAACCTCGCGAATTTCTTCTTCCAGACGATCCATTGAGAAATGATACACGCCCGGCATAGAGCTAATTTCCTCTTTAATATTTTCACCATGTGTTACGAAAATAGGATAGATTAAGTCGTTCGTTCCAAGCACAGTTTCTCTTACCAAACTACGTAATGCTGATGATCTGCGTAATCTGCGATTTCTAACAATTGGAAAGCTCATAATTCAGTATTCCTCCTTACGATATGGAAGCATTAGCGTGCTGATAATCAACTATCGCTTGCAACAGGCTGTCCAGCGTGGCATCTTTAGGCTCAATGGTAACTTCTAAGCCGGCAGCAATTACGGTCTGAGACGTTAGTGGGCCTATACTTGCGATAGGTATTCCGGACAAAAGCTCAACTGGGTTCGGTATTCCTTTTCGTCTTAGCAATTCCAGAAGATTTGTTACAGTTGATGAGCTTGTAAAAGTAATCATATGAATTTCTTTCTCACGAATCCATTCCAGAGCAAGCTCATCTTGATTGTCGGCGAGCACAGTCTCATAAACATCAATTTCTACAGGCACAAGCCCCTTTGCCAAAAGCTCTCGTGGCAATACTTCTCTAGCTAGGTCTCCTCGTGGCAGCAAGACTTGTTCCCCTGGCATCAACTTATCTTCCAAACTTTCTAAGAGACCTTCAGCATGGAACTTTTGCGGTAGCTCCTCCACCGTAAGGCCTCGCTGAGCAAGAGCATCAGCCGTCTTCGGGCCGACCGCAGCGATTTTTGCGTTATGAAACCTTCTAATATCGATATTGAACTTACGCAGCCAGCGAAAAAAATAATCAACTCCGTTCACGCTTGTGAACATAAGCCATTGATATTGCTCGGCTTGCTCAAGCTGTTCACTAAGATTGTTGATTGCTTCAGGTTCACTAGGCTCACGTGTCTCGATTACAGGGAATTCGCATGGCTCGCCGCCTAGCGCTTCAATCTGATCTGCAAGCTCGCTAGCCTGCGCCCTGGCACGTGTGACAAGCACTCTGACTCCGAATAGAGGCTTGCGTTCGTACCACCTCAGCTTCTCGCGCTGCAGTACCACCTCACCTACTACGATAACAGCAGGCGGTTTGAAGTTCGCTGCAAGTACAATTGCTTCAATGGTAGCTAGCGTTCCGACAATCGTCTGCTGCTCAACCCTGGTTCCCCAGCGGATGAGTGCTACCGGTGTTTCGGGAGGTTTTCCATGTTTGATTAATTGATCCGATATATATCCAATTTTCGCAACACCCATTAGAAAGATAAGCGTTCCTGTAGCATTGGTTACCTTATCCCAATGAATGCTCCTATCAAGCTTGTCAGGACTTTCATGTCCTGTAATAATGGAAAGGGAAGAGGCCAAGTCACGATGTGTAACCGGAATTCCCGCATAGGCAGGAACAGCAATTGCTGACGTTATTCCCGGTACGATTTCAAATTCGATGCCATTATCATAAAGCAGTTCAGCTTCTTCTCCAACACGTCCGAATATAGTCGGGTCTCCGCCTTTTAGACGAGTGACCGTTTTTCCTTGAAGTGCAAGGTCAACGAGCAGCTGATTAATTTCTTCCTGCTTCATCGTATGACGGTCGGGAAGCTTACCGACATAGATTTGTTCCGTTCCAGGCTTCACATGCCGTAGAAGTCTGGGGCTAGCCAATCGATCGTATACAACTACATCACATAACTCTAAGCACTGCAGTCCTCGCAAAGTAATCAGCTTTGGATCTCCAGGTCCAGCGCCAACCAAGTAAAMTTTCCCCTTGTTCACCTTATTCCCCCCCAATTTCAGCTAAAATTCGGTCTGCTCCACGCGCAATGAGCGCAGCAGCAACATCTCTTCCTAGCTGCTCGGGATCTGTACCTTGCTTTATATCTTTAAGCAGTATTGCACCGTCCGGCGATCCTACAATGCCAGTCATCTCAAGCTTCCTTCGGTTTGTATCACCTTCAACAGCATCTCCGACCACGCAGTATGCACCGATCGGCACCTGACAGCCGCCGTTCAGAGAGCCGAGAAAGCTGCGTTCTGCTCTTACAGCAAGCTCTGTTTCATAATCATTAAGCAAATCAAGCAGTTGCCTGATTTGGTCATCATTCTCACGGCACTCTATACCGAGCGCGCCTTGACCTACAGCAGGTACACATACATCTGTCGGCACAGTAGCGGAAATACGATCTTCCCACCCCATTCTTGTTAGACCAGCAGCTGCAAGCACAACAGCATCAAAGCCTTCTGTTTCCAGCTTGCGCATCCGAGAATCAATATTGCCCCGAATAGATTCCAGCTTCAAGTCCGGTCTTGCATTTTTGAGCTGGCATGAGCGTCTCAAGCTGCTTGTACCGACACGAGCGCCAATTGGAAGGTCAGCTAAGCTCGTTCCTTCACGCATAACCAAACAATCTCGTGGGTCTATACGTTTAGGAATAGCACCGTTCATAAGTCCTTCTGGCAGCTCGTACGGCATGTCTTTCATACTGTGAACAGCCATATCAATATCACCGTCAATCAAAGCCTGTTCAATCTCCTTCACGAACAAACCTTTTCCGCCAACTTTGGAAAGAGTAACATCTAGTATACGATCACCTTTCGTGATGATCTTTTTCACCTCAAACGAATAATCAAAACCATTTGTTTCGCTAATTTGCTTCAACTGATCGATAACCTGTCCTGTTTGTGTAAGTGCAAGTACGCTCTGCCTTGTTCCTACAACTATTACCCTTTTGCCATCATTAGAAATTGCCACTATGTATGCCCCCTGTCCATACGATGAAGCAAGCTCTGCAGCCATTCATCGCAATCAAAGTTGATTTGTCTATCCTCTTCAGCTTCTTCCGCTGCAAGCCTTAAAACCGATTGCCTCATGTGTACATCTAGTATCTGTTCGTTCGCTCGTTCACGCAGGTTGCGTAATTTTTTCGTGATTTCCGCATAACGAGCTCCATACTGAGCTTCAAGTTCGAGCTTGATCCGCTTGGATAACGCAGGGCTCGCACCTGATGCAGTAACCGCAAGCAGCAGGTCGCCTCTTCTGACTACAGCTGGTGAAATAAAGGAACTATTGTTCTGTTCGTCTGCTTGATTAACCAGCTTACCAAGCCGCTGCCCCTCAGCCGTAATGGCATCATTAATGTGCTTATCATTCGTTGCCGCAAAAATAAGCCAGGCATCTAAAGCATCATCTTCCGTATATTCCCGCCGTTCCAGGCGAATCTTGCCAGCAGCAGCTAACGCTTCGATTTTACTAGTTACTAATGGACTGATGAGCAAGACATCGTCAGCCCCCGCGTCAAGCAGACCTAACAGCTTACGTTCTGCAATAAGACCGCCGCCAACCACGATACAACGCTTTCCCATAAGCTGTATAACGATTGGATAATAGCCATTCATATCGATTGTCCTCCACATTAGCTTTCCTTGAACCTTAGTGAAAAGAAGAGAAATAATTGGACAGCAAGTTCAAAATTAATAAACCAAACGATATGATATAAAGCTTGGCAAGCTGTAGTCCAGGACGATTCAGCATTGCTCTTTGATAGACATAAACAATATACATAATCAGTGCAGCGAAGGAAGAAAGCACTTTAAAGTCAAGCAGCAGCGCAGCATGGCCTTCTACCAGCAAGGATGTGACTGCAATGGCAAGTGACATCGCATACAATGGGACTCCTATAATAACCGCCCTATCTCCGTAGCGTTCAATCATATCTAGGCTAGGAAGTCTACGCACAAAATTAGACCATCGCTTTCGTTTCAATTGATTATGCAAAAACAAATACATCCCGGCGAATAATGCTCCAATAGTCAAAGCCGCATACGCGCATAACACGAGACTAATATGTACATATAATAACTCTCTAGTCGTTCCCCATAGCCCTGATGATTGACCCTCACCTGAATTACTATATAAATTAAGAGCTAAAACTGCAAAACCGACCACATTTACGAAAAATACGATAAAATCAATTTTAAAAAAACGATTGCTGACTAATGACACCGTAATCAAAAGCCACGAGAATCCTAACCAATATTCAAACGGTGTTATCACCGTCAGTTGCAAATGAGACATCATTCTTATAATCAAGTAACCAGTCTGCAATACCCAAACAAAAATAAGCAGCCCTGTACCGGTCCGTTTCGCTCTCCGACTCGCATTCATGAAGTCGGAGAAATAAAACAGCAGGCTCAGGGCGTAAATATAAAGCATTGCATCATATAGCAAATTAGGTGTCAACATTGTTCCTCCACACTGCGGCTCATATAGCTGCCCTTTTATCTAATAATGGGCGCAAAAGCAACAGCAGCTGCATGGGTTTGAACATTTTTCTTCTTTGCAGAAGCCRCAGTCTCCGCTTCCGCGGCAATCTCTGCTTGTTTTGTCTTCGTAAGCTCATCCTCCAGCGCAAACAGCTTGACGAACATGTCCATTGCTTCGTCCGCCCGCTTTTCACCAGCCATTTCTTTAATTCGTAAAATAGGATCCTGCATCATCTGGTTCACAATGCTCTTCGTCAGCTTACGAATGACCTTAAGCTCATGCTCGCCAAGTTCAGGCAATTTATTAGTAAGACTGTTCATCGTTTCCTCATGAACATCAGCCGCTTTTGTCTGTAAAGCTCTAATTAGCGGAACTACTCCAAGTGTCTTGTACCATTGTTCATACAGATCCTTTTCTTCACTAATCATGGCTTCGATTTTGGTGGCTTCTTGACGCCGATGCTCCAGATTACTTTCCACAATCCCCTCTAGATCATCGATATCATATAAGAACACATTATCAACTGCAGCGATCGATGGATCAAAATCCCGCGGCACTGCGATATCAATCATGAACAATGGTTTCGCTTTACGGCGCTGCATCGCACCTRCCACTTGTTGACGAGTCAATACATAGCCATCCGCTCCCGTAGAGCTAATGATAATGTCTGCTTCATGGAGCTTTTGTGTGGCTTCTTCCATTGTCCAAGCGACACCATTAAATTTATCTGCCAGTTGCGCTGCTCGCTCATATGTCCGGTTCACCACGATAACCTTATCTGCCCCATTCGCATACAAATGTTTCGCTGTTAGCTCGCTCGTTTCTCCTGCGCCGATGACCATGACCGTCTTCTTGTTAAATTGTCCGAATATCCTTTTTCCTAGCTCAACCGCAGCGTAACTAACTGAGACGGCAGATTCGCCGATCGTTGTCTCGGTATGTGCACGTTTGGCCATTGTGAGCGACTGTTTAAACAACATATTAAACAATGTACCCGTTGTTTTCTGCTGCTGTGCCAACAGAAAAGCACTTTTCACCTGACCTAAGATTTGTGTTTCTCCGATGATCATAGAATCAATTCCGCTGGTGACACGGAATAAATGATCAATAGCTTTTTCATCCTCGTACATATATAAATGGTTTGTAAATTGGTTTCTAGGTAATTTAAACCAACTCTCCATAAAGCTGCGTATATAATGTCCGCACAAATGATGCCTGTCCACCACCGCGTAAAGCTCTGTTCGATTGCAGGTCGCTACAATGACACATTCCATTATGCTTTTCGTTTGAATGAGCTGTTTGAGCGCTTCTGGTAAGTCCCGTTCCGCGAAAGCAAACTGTTCTCTGACTTCTACGGGAGCTGTTCTATAATTCAATCCTACTGCGATAATGTGCATGCGCGGTCACCTGCCTCCTTCTCTATTGCGTTTAAAGCAATCATATTAACGCTAAGTATACCATAATTCAATATTCAGATAATGTTCATATATGAATAATGTTTGAAAAATACAGACTCATTATACCCAATTCTCACAAAGAAATAACCATGGATAAAATCCATGGTCATTTCGACATGTCTGTTAAATTAAAAGCTCTTATACGAGCTCTGTTTGTTTCATTTTTGGCTCTTCCACTTGCAGTTCGCCCATACCGCGTACAAGCTTCTTCGCATAAGTTGCTTTTGGCTTCAGTACAGCGAGCATGTAGTCAATCGCAAGCTGAGGATCAACAGTTTCACCGCAGGTATAACAGTCAAGCGCGGCAAAGCCTCTCTCAGGATACGTATGAATCGAGAGGTGACTCTCCGACAGCAGCACGAGCACGGTTGCGCCTTGAGGATCGAATTGTTTCGCTTGAACCGACATTACAGTAGCTCCGCAAGCCTCCGCAGCTTCTACCATATGGGATTGCAAAAATTCAGCGCTGTTCAGTAGATCAAAGTCTACACCCCAAGCATCAACAGCAACGTGTCTTCCGAAAGTTGAGTACTCCATCCTTCGGTTCCCCCTTCCTAGGAATAAAATGTTTGAAAAATTTCATCCGCTAGGACCTACGTCATTCACTTCTCGAGGGATAAATCTCTCGCAACATAACTATGTCCTCAGTGAATCCTGGTTCCTATTATTGTGTTTTCAACGAGAATAAAAATAACATCTATTCGGGATAATTGCAACTATTATTTTTGCAGATTTTACAATTTCATATACGATTACACCCTGTTTTCAATGTATGTCATGCAAGCTTATCCTGCAACACTGCTTCAGTTATAATCATCCCGCCATATTGTTTTTCGCGTCCTGCGGGCTGAAAACGGATATATGATCTACTTTGTTCGTTGATTTTGCAACTACAAATTTTAACTGAAATTGGTTATTCACATTGTACGTGTAGATTTTGTCAGAACCGTTAACAGAAGATGAATCCGCCTTTCCTAGTGCTTTCTCAATATCATTTTATCCGTTTCCGCATTAGGGGTCTCTACAGCCCCTGTAGGAGCTCCCACTTCATTATCGTTGACTGCCACATTTGACTGGTCAGTAGGCATCGTTGAGACTGCAGGCGGCGTTTGAGAGGGTTTAGCATCATTGTTGCTGCAGCCTGCTATTAATACAGCCACTGCGAAGGATAATGTAACCGCTACTCAACTACGTAATAATGAAATATGTTGCACTTGTCGGTTTTGCAAACAATAAGCCTCTAACTATATATTAAACTGGATTTTGTCCATTCAAACATCTTGGGGCATGAAATAATAAAAAAAAAGAACCGCAATTGCAGTTCTCTCCTCATTGATGCGTATAGGTTAAGCTTCTAAAACGAACAGCTTCCGGGTCAGACCAGACAGTTTCTCGTCAATCCTTCCAACTTCAGCTGTATCCTTCGTTTGATTGCGTAAATCAAGCAATTCATTGACCGCGTTATTAATCATATCGATTTCCCGCTCAATCAGACGGCTGCTGAACATTCGTTCTAGCTGTCCGAGCGTATCCTTAAATTCGAAAACGACACGTTCTCCAGTTTCTGAACTTTCAACAATTTTGATAACAGAACCGTTCATATAGTGATAGACCATCGTATAATGACTGTAGATTCGGTTGACGATCGCGTTGCCGCGGAAAGCAGATACCGCTTTGCGCATTGCATTTGTCAGCCTCGGACCAACAAGGCGGCAAGAAAGTACACATACATAAAAGTCTTGTTGACGTTCAAAGGTCAGTCGGACTTCTTCCCTCCCTGCTACGTCTTCGAGAACAAGCTCCTGACTTCCGTTATCGAGCACGAGCACCTGAAAGTGAACTTGCTGCTCTTCAAATAAACGGATAAATTGGACCATCTCTTCATTCGTTAACTGCAGTTTGGCATTGACATACTCCGTGGCTAGCCGCTTAGCCATAAAAATCTCCCCAATTCTTTGGACTTGCGCTTGGTTATTGCGATGTGTTTACGTTTTGCTAAGTATATTATACGTGATCAGCGAATTTTATTCCTGTCGTCCATACCCTAAATTCTCGCATATTCCAGAAAAAAACGGAGGATTTCACGAGGAATGCCGACTTATTCACTGTATCCTCTGCTTTATATAACAACTTACTGCTCTTGCTACCTTATGTGGCAATCGCTTTCGAAATAACGTCCCAAAGTTCCTCGCGGCCAAGCCCAGTTTCTGAAGAAAATAAAACGAGAGAATCTCGTGGATCCGCCTCAATTGTTGTTTTGATCATTTTAATATGCTTGTCCCATTTCGACTTAGGGATTTTATCTGCTTTCGTCGCTACGATGCAAGTTGGAATCTCGTAGTGCTTCAGCCATTTGTACATCAGCTTGTCCTGTGCGGACGGCTCATGACGAATATCGATAACAAGCAACTGCAGCTTGAGGGGCTCACGATCTCTTATATATCGCTCGATCATTTCACCAAATTGCTCACGCTGAGTCTTAGAAACCTTTGCATATCCATAACCCGGAAAATCGACGAAATAGACCATTTCATTGATAAGGTAATAGTTGAGCTGCTGTGTCTTGCCTGGCTGCGAGCTCGTTCTTGCCAAGTTTTTGCGTAAAATCAATTTATTAATCAATGATGATTTTCCCACATTCGAACGCCCTGCCAGAGCAACCTCTGGCAAAGCGTCCTCCGGGTATTGGTGAGGCTTTACTGCGCTAATAATGAATTGTGCTTGTGTAATTTTCATAAAATCGATGTACCTGCTCTCTCATCCGTTTAAACCGGAAGCAGCGCATGCTGCAGCACTTCATCCATATGACTGACCGGAATAAATTCCATATCATTGCGTACGCTGTCTGGAATATCCCGTAAATCCCGTTCATTTTCCTTCGGCAGTAATACTTTTCGAATACCTGCTCGATGAGCTGCAAGTGATTTTTCTTTAAGCCCGCCTATCGGAAGCACGCGGCCTCTCAAAGTTATTTCACCTGTCATCGCAACTTCTTTCGATACGTACCGATTAGTCAGAGCCGAAATAAGTGCTGTTGCAATTGTAATGCCTGCGGATGGTCCATCCTTTGGAATGGCTCCTTCCGGAATATGAATATGAATATCGTTTTTCTCATGGAAATCTGGATCTATGCCAAGTGCAATTGCTTTCGAGCGTGTATAACTGAAAGCAGCTTGCGCAGATTCCTTCATGACATCACCCAGTTTTCCTGTTAACGTCAGTTTACCACTTCCCGGCATAACTGTAACCTCTATTACGAGTGTATCCCCGCCAACCTCTGTCCACGCGAGACCAGTAACCGCTCCAATCTGGTCCTCACTCTCGGCAAGACCATGTCGAAACTTCGCAGGTCCAAGCCATTCTTTGAGCAGTTCATTCGTAATAACCAATGGCTCAATTGCCTCTGCTTGCTCGTTAGCAACAAAATGCTTCGCTGCCTTGCGACATACTGCTGCAATTTGCTGCTCAAGGTTGCGCACGCCTGATTCACGCGTATAATCTCGAATGAGCTGCAGTAAAATTTCTTCTGAAATAATTAACTGCTCTTCCTTGATGCCATGCTCTTTCTTCTGTTTTGGCAGCAAATAACGTGTACCAATTTGCTGCTTCTCGAGCTCCGTATAGCCAGGGATATACAGAACCTCCATCCGGTCAAGGAGAGGACGAGGAATGTTATGCATAGCATTCGCTGTAGTAACAAACATAACCTTCGATAAATCAAATGGCACTTCAACAAAATGGTCGCTGAACGTATTATTCTGCTCGGGGTCAAGCACCTCTAACAGTGCAGAAGCTGGATCTCCGCGGAAGTCCATGGCCATTTTATCAATTTCATCAAGCAAGAAGACGGGGTTTGACGACCCGGCAGTCTTCATCCCTTGTATAATCCGCCCAGGCATTGCGCCTACATACGTACGGCGATGACCTCGAATTTCCGCTTCATCACGCAC
Source organism: Paenibacillus sp. P4_A7 (assembly GCF_056402455.1). NCBI lineage: Bacteria > Bacillati > Bacillota > Bacilli > Caryophanales > Paenibacillaceae > Paenibacillus > Paenibacillus sp. P4_A7. The sequence continues at coordinate 14,435 of NZ_JBFUHJ010000046.1, forward strand.
GCCGCCAAGCGAGATGCGTACAAACTTGCGGCCTAGCGACTTTGCAATGGAACGTGCTAATGATGTCTTACCAACGCCTGGAGGGCCAACTAAACAGAGTATCGGTCCCTTCAACTGTTTAACAAGCTTCTGCACCGCTAAATATTCGAGGACCCGTTCCTTTGGCTTCTCTAGACCGTAATGATCGTCATTCAAGATGGCTTCGGCTTTGCTTAAGCTAAGATCGTCATCCGTCAGCTTGTTCCAAGGAAGTGACAGGAGCCAGTCGATGTAGTTGCGAATGACGCCGCCTTCCGCTGATGTAGACGGCATCTTCTCGAGTCGATCAATCTCTTTCTCGATCTTCTCTTTAACTGCATCTGGCACTGTTATTTCAACAAGTTGATTTCGCAGTTCCTCAACTTCACCAGCACGGCCTTCCTTCTCGCCAAGCTCTTTCTGAATAGCTTTCATTTGCTCACGCAAATAATATTCCTTCTGCGTTTTCTCCATCTGCTTCTTCACGCGTTGGTTTATTTTGCGTTCTAGCTCAAGAACCTCACGCTCGTTATTCAAAATATCAAGCAGCTTTTCAAGGCGCTCAGATACATCAATCGTTTCGAGTATATCTTGCTTATCCTTGATTTTGAGCGATAGATGACTCGTAATGACATCGGCAAGTCGACCTGGTTCATCAATATCTGAAACCGCAGCATACGTTTCAGGCGTTACTTTTTTGGACAAAGAAATATAATGCTCAAACTKATTCAAGACAGAACGCATGAGCGCGTCAACCTCGGGATCGTCACTTTCCAGCTCTGGGAGCTCCTTAACCGTAACCTCATAAAACTGATCATTCGGTAAATAGTCCACAATTTCAGCACGAATGACTCCTTCTACCAAGACGCGTATCGTTCCGTTTGGCAGCTTCAGCATTTGCCGAACCTTTGCAATCGTTCCGACTTTATATATATCTTCCTCAGTCGGCTCCTCAATGTTCACTTCAGACTGCGAACAAAGCAATATCATTTGATCCTCGACCATCGAGCGCTCTAATGCGCGTACCGATTTGTCCCTACCCACATCAAGATGGAGCACCATGCTGGGATAAACGAGCAGCCCCCTGAGCGGAAGCAAGGGAAGCCGACGACCTTTCGATTTACTAGGACCCACACCAGCACCTCCAAATGTTAAAATCTAACTCATTTTATCACTCTACTGAATCAGCCTGCAAATATGGAACGCTCGATGCAATAAATAGATCCGCTCCAAACGGAGATTCCACTCGATTTGGGGCCGCAACCGCTTCTGGAAACACATACTTAAACACTTCTTCTACCCGCTCGACCGGAATAACCTGCAGCCCTTCGAGGTCTGCAAATATCGCTTGCCAATTCTCTCTTGGAATTATGACCTGTGTCGCACCGGCTTGGAATGCAGCCTCCACTTTAGCAAGTACACCACCAACAGGTTTCACATTGCCATGAATGCCAACCTCGCCAGTCATTGCGAGTTTGTTATCGATTGGTATGCCTTTGATAGCAGATGTAATCGCTGTTGCCATCGCTATGCCTGCAGAAGGCCCATCAATCGGAGTTCCACCAGGAAAGTTAATATGCAAGTCGTAGTCCTGAGGATTTAGACCGATACGTCTCAGCACGGTAATGACGTTCTCTACAGATCCCTTCGCCATGCTTTTACGGCGCAATGTTCGTGAGCCACCGCCTAGTTCTTCCTCTTCTACAACGCCTGTAATCGTAAACTGACCGCGTCCTGAAGCAGCAGGTATAGCGCTCACTTCAATTTCAAGCAGCGTTCCCATATTCGGCCCATATACAGCCAGCCCGTTGACGAAGCCGATCTGTGGCGCTGACGGTATTTTACGATCAGGACGAGGTGGAATTTGGCTGCTGTTAACCACCCATTCAATGTCTCCCGCAGCTATGCTGTCGCGTTTCTCTGATAGCGCTACACCAGCGGCAAGCTGAATCACATTAACAGCTTCACGGCCGTTCGTTGCATATTTTTTGACCACATTTATCGCTTCAGGACACGGTGAAAAGCCGATTTTTTTTACAGCATTCTCCGCTATTAAACCGATCTCATCAGCAAGTAACGGGCGGAAAAAAACCTCCATGCAGCGCGAGCGAATGGCAGGCGGTATTTCCTGTGGCGAACGTGTTGTAGCGCCAACAAGACGGAAATCTGCAGGCAATCCGTTTTGGAAAATATCATGAATATACAGCGGAATGTTCGCATCCTCTGAATTGTAATAGGCGCTCTCAAGAAATACTTTACGATCCTCAAGCACCTTTAACAATTTATTCATTTGCACCGGATGCAATTCACCAATTTCATCAATAAACAAAATACCGCCATGTGCCTTCGTAACAGCACCTGGCTTAGGCTGCGGTATACCAGCTACGCCCATTGCCCCAGCGCCTTGATAGATCGGATCATGTACAGACCCAATTAGCGGATCTGCAATACCTCTCTCGTCAAAACGAGCAGTTGTCGCATCGATTTCTGTAAATTTGGCTTCCGGTAAAAATGGCGAGGTAGGATTCTTTTTGGCTTCCTCCAATACGACACGCGCCGCCGCAGTTTTACCTACGCCTGGAGGCCCATATATAATCACATGCTGCGGGTTCGCACTGCAAAGCGCAGCTTTCAAAGCACGCAGGCCATCAAGTTGTCCAACTATGTCCTGCATTGCCTGTGGTCTTGTTTTCTCAGATAGCGGTTTCGTCAGTGATATACTCCGCAGCTTCCGCAGCTTATCCATCTCTTTGCGCGATTCTCGATCGACAGCAGAGCGGTTAGTCTTCTGATTACGCAGTAAATTCCAAAAATACAAACCAATCACCACAGCAAAAAACACTTGAATCAACATTAAAACAAAACTCAAACTCATTCATTTCCGCCCCTCTCAAGCGTATATAGCTGACGCCGCCGTATGACAACGCAGCTTACGTTTTCTGCAAACTAACCGTCGTAAGCATCCTTACAGGATAGTATTGCCTCTTGGAAGTGGGAATAATCGTTTAAGCTGTTAATTTTCATTCAATGTTTATACAAGCGTAAACGGCTGTCGCCGTCCTCTTCGGCAAAAGCATTCGTTTCGCGGAGATATATAAGCACATTTATAAGTGAAAACTTATAAATTCTTATATACTAAACAAGGAAGGACCAAGCGCTAGTAACGCCTGATCCTTCCTTATGGCTTATATCGTGTCGTATGTTCCATACCCAATTACGTGGAAGCACCCTGCGATTTATGCCGGTGTATGATGCTTGCGTCCTGGAATTTCACCAGTCGCTTCAAACACTCGAACGATTTCATCGATTTCTTTCTTCAGCTCACTCAGAAGCTCTGCTTCCGGCACTTTACGAATCATCTCGCCATAACGGAACAACATGCCTTCGCCTCTAGCGCCAGCGATACCGATATCAGCCTCACGCGCTTCGCCTGGACCGTTAACTGCACAGCCGAGAACAGAAACCTTGATCGGCACTTTAATCTTCGAAATGTATTCTTCAACCTCGTTCGCGATAGAAAATAAATCGATATCCAACCGTCCGCATGTCGGACAGGAAACTAGCGTTGCTGCATTAGTTATAAGTCCAAATGTTTTAAGCAATTCACGCGCTACTTTGACCTCTTCGACCGGGTCAGCACTCAGGCTGATTCGAACCGTATTGCCAATACCAAGCGCAAGAAGCGCACCGATACCAGCAGAGCTCTTAATCGTGCCTGTGTTGAGCGTTCCTGCCTCCGTAATGCCTAGGTGAAGGGGATACTTGATTTTCTCAGCAGCCATCGAGTAAGCAGCAATAGCCATAGGTACATCAGATGCCTTGAGAGACACAATAATATCGTGGAAATCAAGCTCTTCTAAAATACCGATATGGAACAGTGCGCTCTCTACCATTGCTTCAGGAGTAGGATAACCATACTTCTCCAGCAAATGGTTTTCGAGCGATCCAGCATTGACACCTATCCGAATCGGAATGCCGCGCTCCTTGCAAGCCTTCACAACCGCTTCTACCTTCTCACGCCGTCCGATATTGCCCGGATTAATCCGCACCTTATCTACTCCGTTCTCGATGGCAGCCAGCGCTAGACGATAGTCAAAATGAATGTCCGCGACTAGCGGGATATGAATGCGTTTCTTAATTTCTTTAATGGCATCAGCCGCTTCCTTATTGTTGACGGTAACCCGAACAACTTGGCAGCCAGCCTCCTCAAGACGTAATATTTCCGCAACAGTAGCTTCCACATCAGCCGTCTTTGTTGTGCACATGCTTTGAATGATAACTTCATTGCTGCCGCCAATCGTAAGATCACCGACTTTAACTGCTACCGTATCTTGACGTAAGTACATAAGGTTATCTCTCCCATGAACGTCAAAGTCCACCCCATGACTAGCGACAAAATCGCATGAGGGGTGGAAACAATGACGGTTTATGAACATTGATTAGGCGCTTTCTTCCTTTTTCTTACCTTTTTTAGCAGTGATTTCTGGCATCACTTTATCCATTACATTCTGCTCGGTAATGAGACAAGTGCTCATATCATCACGTGAAGGTACTTCATACATGACTTCAAGCATGATTCCTTCGATTATTGCACGTAATCCACGAGCGCCAGTATTGCGCTTAATCGCTTCCTTCGCAATGGCATCAAGTGCTGCAGGCTCGAATTCAAGCGTTACATTATCCATTTCAAGCAGCTTCTGGTATTGCTTAACAAGCGCATTTTTTGGCTCAGACAAAATACGAACCAAAGCTGGCTCATCCAAAGGCTCAAGCGTTGAAATAACTGGAAGACGTCCTACAAATTCAGGAATTAGTCCGAATTTAAGCAAGTCTTCAGGTAATACCATCGTTAAATACTCGCCTGGTTTCAAATCCTTCTGCATCTCGCCAGTGGAGTTAAAACCAATCACTTTCTTGCCAATACGACGCTTGATCAAGGACTCAAGACCGTCAAACGCGCCTCCGCAAATGAACAAAATGTTCGTCGTATCAATTTGAATAAACTCTTGGTGCGGATGCTTACGTCCACCTTGTGGCGGAACAGATGCAACCGTGCCTTCCAAAATTTTAAGAAGCGCTTGCTGTACACCTTCACCCGAAACGTCACGCGTAATGGATGGATTTTCTGATTTGCGGGCTACTTTATCAATTTCATCGATATAAATAATGCCGCGCTCCGCTTTCTYAACATCATAGTCAGYCGCTTGAATAAGCTTAAGCAGAATGTTTTCAACATCCTCACCGACATAACCCGCTTCCGTAAGCGAAGTTGCGTCTGCAATTGCAAAAGGCACATTCAAAATTCTCGCCATCGTCTGTGCAAGCAATGTTTTACCAGAACCCGTAGGTCCTAATAGCAAAATATTACTCTTCTGCAGTTCGACGTCTTCGATTTTGCTGCCTGAATTGATGCGTTTGTAATGGTTATATACCGCTACAGACAGAGATTTCTTCGCAGACTCCTGACCGATAACATAAGAATCAAGTATCGCTCTTATATCCTTCGGTTTTGGAATGTCTTTAAGATCAAGCTCTTCTTCATTGCCTAGCTCTTCCTCGACGATCTCCGTACACAATTCGATACACTCATCGCATATATAGACACCAGGACCCGCAACCAATTTACGTACTTGATCCTGCGATTTACCGCAGAACGAACATTTTAGCTGTCCTTTTTCATCGTTGAATTTAAACATGTAATCACCCCTTTGATTAAATCGTTGATACCGGCGCTGTTATTACCTTGTCTATCAAACCGTAAGCAAGAGCTTCTTCCGCGCTCATGAAATTGTCACGGTCGGTATCACGATCGATTTTTTCATAAGGCTGTCCAGTACGATCTACGTATATTTGATTCAGCTTAGCTTTCGTTTTCAAAATCCAATCCGCATGAATTTTGATATCAGATGCTTGACCGCGAACGCCGCCAAGCGGCTGATGAATCATAACTTCAGCGTTAGGAAGTGCAAAACGTTTACCTTTCGCTCCAGCTGTTAAGAGAAGTGAGCCCATGCTAGCGGCCATCCCCATACAAATCGTAGACACTTCTGGCTTAATATATTGCATCGTATCAAAAATACCCATTCCTGCAGTTACGGAACCGCCAGGTGAGTTGATGTACAGATGGATGTCTTTCTCTGGATCGTCGGCCGCTAGAAACAGCAGCTGTGCAATGACGGAGTTTGCTACGTCATCATCAATTGCGCTCCCTAAGAAGATAATGCGGTCCTTCAGCAAACGAGAGTAAATATCGTAAGAACGTTCCCCACGGTTTGTTTGTTCGACTACTATCGGTACCAGATTCATGCGACCAACCTCTTTTCGTTTATGGCTTAGAGTACTTACTTAATTATTGTAACACGACATCGTAGTGATGTCATTTTTCTAGGGTAATACAGTATACGGCGACTGTCGTTCGATATGTACGGAGATTACCTCCAAAACAAGCACAATTTCTTATGTAGGGTCAAAATAAGGCACGTATCAATGACGTGCCTTATCTTGGATAACCCATTTATTCAGTTGAAACCTATAATTTCTTAAACGACTTTGCTGCTTTCAAGCAATAGCTTGATTGTTTTGCGAATAGCAATATCTTCTTTCAAGTTTACGATGTTGCCGTTTTGTGTGAAGATATCACGAATCTCTTCAGCAGGACGGTTGTATGATTTGGATAGGTTCTCAAGCTCTTCAGACAAGTCCTCGTCGTTTGCTTCAATTCCTTCTGCTTTAGCAATTGCATCAAGCACAAGGTTATTACGAACGCGTTTTTCTGCATCTGAACGCATTTGATCACGAAGCATCGCTTCGTTTTGGCCTGAGAACTGGTAGTAAAGATCCATGTTCATACCTTGCATTTTAAGACGGTTTTCGAAATCCTTAATCATATAGTCAGTTTCAGTAACGACCATTGCTTCAGGAATTTCAACTTCCGCAGCTGCAGTAGCTTTATCAACAACTGCTACTTCACGAGCTTGATCAGCTTCTTTGTTCTTGCTTTCTTTCAGCTTGCTAACCAAGTCTTGCTTATATTCGTCAATTGTATCAAACTCACTAACGTCTTTAGCAAACTCGTCATCCAATGCTGGAAGATTTTTGCGTTTAATTTCATGCAATTTCACTTTGAAAATAGCTTGTTTGCCAGCTAGGTTTTCTGCATGGTAGCTCTCAGGGAACGTTACTTCAACGTCCTTGAAATCGCCGATTTGCATGCCAACTACTTGCTCCTCGAAACCTGGGATGAAGGAATTTGAACCGAGCTCAAGTGAATAACGCTCGCTTTGTCCACCTTCAAACTGTACTCCGTCTACGGAGCCATCAAAATCGATGACTGTAATATCGCCGTTAAAAGCTGCGCCTTCTTCTACTACTGCAAGCTCAGCGTGGCGTTGTTGCAAACGCTCGAGTTCTGCCGTAACTTCTTCATCCGAAACCTCGGACTCAACAGCTGCAACCTCCAAGCCTTTGTATTCGCCAAGCGTAACTTCAGGCTTAACGATAACTTTTGCTTTGAACTTGAACGTTTCGCCTTTTGCGAATTGCTCAACATCAATCTCAGGACGGTCAACCGGCTCAAGATTATGTTCTTTTACTGCTGCGGAATAAGCATCAGGCAACAGAATGTCAATTGCATCCTGGTACAAACTCTCAATTCCAAAACGAGATTCGAAAATGCCGCGCGGCACTTTACCTTTACGGAATCCTGGTACGTTAACCTGTTGTGCTACTTTCTTAAAAGCTTGATCAAGAGCTTGTGAGACTTGATCTGCTTCTACCTCCACGTTGATTGACACGATGTTCTTGTCTATTTTTTCCCAAGTTGCTTTCATTTTATGCCTTCCCCTCCGAAAATGCGCATGCATCTCTAGTTTTCACGTATCATAAACCATTCTATTATAAACAAGATGGGCGAGCTTTTCAAGGCTGAGGTTCATCTTCCCCAGATTGCTGCAAAACAGCAACTTGCCTTAATGCTCTACACGCCTGCTCATAACGGAATCTCAAACCTTCCGTAATACCATATGTATCGCGAATATCATCGTCATTAGCTGAGCCGTATACGGTAAGCAGCAACGTTAAGTGCAAAGCGGCGGCAAAACAATCTACCGTGCCTTCGTCTTCTCTTAGTATCCAATGATAAGCTACAGTACCATATAAAAATTGTAAACTTTCTTTCCAAAGCTCTCTTGAAAAATGTGGTAACGTTGGATCATCGACTTCAACAACCTGCTCAGTCCGCTCTAATACACGATTAACAGCTGGAGGAAAGTCATCCATGGAAAGCGGTGTGATCTCAAGCTCTAGCTCCACCATCTCACTTAGCCGCTCTAGAGTAATTGATCCAGTAGCTCCACGCTTCCGCAGACATTGCAAAGCTTTAAACTGGACGACTGGATGTACTTGCTGCGTTACTAACCAATTGATTATGGTTGCGTTAATATCGGCTGATTGAATGTATGATGCCCGCTCAAGCGCCAATATTTGCTGATCGATCATCGGATGATTTTGCATGATGTAAAGCACTTGATTGATATAAGCCTCATCTTGCTCAGGCGGATTCAACAATTGCTCACGTAACGTTGTTTCATCCTCTTCTTCATCACGCTTCGCAATGACAAGCTCTGTTCCCTCTTCACTGCTTCCTTCACCAGGAAAAGCCATGTCGAGCCATGTTAACAGACTTTCCCACTCTTCATAATGATGCTTGTCTTCACCTTGGCATTGCAGCAAAAATCGCAGTAACTCCTTGGCCTCCCCATATTGCTCCCCTTCAAGCATACGAGTTAGCTGAATCTGATATTGATCCAACATACTGGGGAACAAATACACGTTATCCTTGTTGTCGCCTTCTTGGTCATTGGGAGTCGTAATGGTAACACCGCCTTATGGTTACGCTGTTTGTTCATTCGTCCAATCTTGCGTACAATTATACCATGTACATGCAAAAGAAAAAACAAATGATGTTTTAGACCTGTAGTGTTTAGCAGTATTTACCGATTCCAAAACTTTTTTTAAAATATAGCTTGCAATAAAACAATCATCTATGATATATTATTGCTTGTGTCCTGGTAGCTCAGCTGGATAGAGCAACGCCCTTCTAAGGCGTCGGTCGGGGGTTCGAATCCCTCCCAGGACGCCATAACAATAACTTTAATCACGTTTAGTGATTACCATAACACCTCCAAACTCTTGATTCATCAGGGTTCGGAGGTTTTTTTGCATCCACTGATTATGAGAATAGATGTCTTTTTTATTTTTCACATTTTTTTCACACCTATTATTGTCGCCATCTAATTTGTTTTTTAAAACAAGAAAAAAACACAACTTTTATGAAGCTTTTACTTCACTTCATTATAATTATCCGGCTGGCTGCACCTTCATGATATCCATGAACGGCACTTTTATTATATCGCCCTTCCAAGACACATGAACCAGCTTTGTACGAGAATTCATTTCTACGATCTGGCCGCGCACTGGCTCAGCATTCCAAACCGTAAGCAGCAGATTCGTTGCCTCATCCTTCGCTTCTACCAGTCGTTCGCCCAATTCTTCTAATTCATATTCGTCTCTTGTCGGTCGTTTAGGTCCTTTTGCCATATAATTTCCCCCATTTATTTATTGTTAATTCCAAATTCTTTGATTATTAATGCTTACCCATATCCATCTCGCATCTCGTTACATTTCTCTTTTATTAATCTATCCAGCTGCGCATTAATTTCTTTGTCTGCTCATCTCTAGTTAAACAGCTTTCTGAACTACTAAGTCTGTAGATAATATATTCTCAACTATAAATGTACGAAGTGCTTTAGTTTCAAAGCAAAATGCTTTAATACGGCCGTCACGTACTGAATACACCTGTACCCTTCGAAACGATATATGTTTTTTGCGATCAATATAAATGATATCGATGGTATGGCCTATATATTTTTCCATGATGACCCTCCTCGATCCAGAACACCTGTTCTTATTATATACCAAACATTCGTTCTTATACTAGTTATTTTTTCGAATTTTCAAACGCTTGGAAACATCGAGAATATCCGTTCACCTCATGAAATTTGTCTGCTCTTTTTCATTTGAAACAAAAGCGTCATCATTACTCGACGTAACTGTAGAAAATACATCAATTGATTCGCTGAATTGATATATCCCGACCAATTTAGGTCAGGGCTTTTCCACGTGATGTCACTGTTTTTCTTCCATATATCGCCAAATAATGACTCTTAGTGTAAAATGATTCTGGATTCTATTACTAAATTATGGAGGATTATTATATGGGGGCAAAAAACAAGGTCATTGCAGGAGACTATCAAGGTAAACTACTTTCCACAACAATGGGAATCGTCATGCTATCCACTGGAATTTTTATCCATATTAAATTAGATAAAACTATTATCGATGATTACGAAGTAATGACTGAATCAAGCCAAAAGAGTGCAGTAAGCGCAGTTGGAAGAGGTCTTGTTGGAGGTTTTCTATTGGGTCCTGTAGGACTACTTGCAGGACTTTCGGCTAAGAGTAAAGGGGTACATATTGTTGCTATACAGTTTAAAGATGGGAAGAAAAGTCTTATCGAGATAGATGAAAAGATCTATAAAGCCTTGATCACCAAATGCTTCTAAGAACAATGCCCACCGACATTATGGGCCAGTGGGCTTCCTCTTTTTTCATGCTCTATAGTCTGCTTTATGAGTTCATGTAGCAACCTTAGGCGTATTCTTTAGCAGCAAACCAATGACAAAGATCACCGGTATAATCTATATAAAAAAAACCGTCCCCTTTTAAAGGGAACGGAGGATTATTATCTAGTCCGACAAATCTAAGCCAATAAATCTAAACCGACATAGTCGGCTGTTTATCATTTACAAATTGAAAGAGCTGCTCAGTCTTCTCAACAGTTAGCTCACCAGAGTTGTCGAATACTAAGATAGATGATGCGGGGATAACCCAATTAATTTGGGGAACGAAGTCGATTCGCTTCTCAAAATCACCCCAGTTATCCAGCTTCCACTGGTCACGGTCCGTCTGACGATCAACAATGCGTTGTTTCTGCAAGGTCATATCCTGAAGTGTGACAACGATAACCTTAATGTCAACTTGTGCTTTCGTCAAGCCCGCTGCACCAATCACCTCTTCAATCCACTGTTTTGACTTGAGCTCGGCAGTAAACGGTGAGATCATAAAAACGTTCTGACGCGCAGCAAGGTTTTCGATACAAACATCCTTTGCTGTATCGTATTCTAAGTCTCGTAAATTTTGTTTATAAAAATCAGAATCACGATCTCTCTTATCGAGTCCCTGCATCTCTAAAATTGCTTCTACGAATCTTCCGCCTATCGTATCACGATCGAGAAATGCAGCTGGTATGCGATCTGCCAGCTTTCTTGCTACGGTCGTCTTGCCTGTCCCTGCTACTCCTACAAAAAAAACCAACTTTTGCAAAACGGTAAACCTCCACTATTTTTTGTAGAATTATATCATTAAACGAACTAATTTAATAGAATATACCCACGATTAGGTTTGGAATTCGAATGATCTTCACGACCATCCGTTGTCACCTCTACCTCACCGCAAAGGTGTTCACCTTGTTTCACGGCTCGCCGTACATGTGCTTCCATAACTTGCAATGCCATATCCCTCCCGTAACCATCATTACTGCAGCTGAATCGTTTTTCAAGCCGTCTCTAGCATCCCCTTTTGGACAGACATTTTATCCCTTTTTTCAGCATATAACTGTTATTATCGCTACGAGAAAGCTGTTAAAAGAGAGGAATGAGATCGATGTGTGGAATTACCGGCTGGATCGATTGGACCCGTGATCTGACTAAGCATAGTGAAAGCTTAGAGAAGATGACCGACACTCTTGCACCGCGCGGTCCCGATGCTTCCGGCACGTGGATATCAGCGCACTGCGCCTTGGGGCATAGGCGTTTATCTGTTATAGATCCCGAAAATGGAGCACAACCGATGATTCGTCATACCGGCGATGACAAATACGTCGTTGTGTATAACGGCGAACTATATAACGCGCTAGAGCTTCGTAAAGAACTAGAGGGCAGAGGAAGATCATTCACTACGAATTGTGATACGGAAGTGCTGCTTGTCGCCTATATGGAATGGGGAAAGTCATGTTTGGAGCGCTTCAACGGTATATTCGCATTTGCGATATGGGATGTAGCCGAGCAGGAGTTGTTTCTAGCGCGTGATCGACTTGGTGTGAAGCCGTTATTTTACAGCAGGCAGGATGGGCTATTTATATTTGGGTCGGAGCAAAAATGTATTTTGGCGCATCCGTCTGTTAAGCCTGAGGTCGGAGCGGAAGGCTTGGCTGAAATATTCATTTTAGGGCCTGCCCGCACTCCTGGTCATGGCGTTTACAAACAAATCAGCGAGCTTCGTCCTGGTCAATGTATGTCTGTTACCCATGCAGGCGTCAAAACGATTACGTACTGGAAGTTGGAGAGCAGCCCGCATGCGCACAACACAGAAGAAACAGCTGAGCATGTACGAGAGCTCCTAAAGGATACCGTAGAACGTCAGCTAGTATCGGATGTGCCGGTATGTACACTCCTATCAGGAGGACTCGATTCCAGTGCTTTGACTTCTCTAGCCGTCAGCTATTATAACGAGAATGGGCAAGGTAATGTCCATACGTATTCGGTAGATTACATGGATAACGACAAACATTTTCAAGCACATGCTTTTCAACCGAACAGTGACGCGCCATGGATCGATAGAATGACCTCCCATCTAAAAACGATTCATCATCCCATTCAATTCGATACACCAGAGCTTGTAGGCGCATTGAGCGCTGCAACCTATGCTCGCGACCTCCCTGGCATGGCCGACGTTGATGCGTCACTGCTGCTATTCTGCCATGAAATCAAAAAAGACGCGACCGTCGCCATATCTGGTGAAGCGGCCGATGAAATTTTCGGAGGCTATCCATGGTTCCATCGCGAAGATGCGCTTAATGCAAACACTTTCCCATGGTCTTTAGCATCGGCGATGCGCGCCGATCTACTGGCTCCAGACGTAGTCGAATGGATAAAGCCGCTCGATTATATTGGTGATCGATATGCGCAGGCGATAGCGGAGGTTCCTCATTTAGATGGAGAGAATGAGCAGCTCCGTAAAATGCGCCAAATGTCTTATTTGAACATTACCCGCTTCATGCCTACATTGCTTGATCGCAAGGATCGCATGAGCATGGCTGCGGGCTTGGAAGTACGAGTCCCATTTTGCGACCACCGACTTGTTGATTATGTGTGGAACATCCCGTGGGAAATAAAAGCGTCGGGTGATCGAGAAAAGGGGATTTTGCGTAAAGCACTACGCGGCGTTCTGCCTGATGACGTTCTGACTCGTAAAAAAAGTCCTTATCCGAAAACACATAATCCGAACTATTTAATCGCGGTCAAAACCTTGCTG
>NZ_JBFUHJ010000047.1:0-27517 GCF_056402455.1 Paenibacillus sp. P4_A7
GTATACCAAGACGCTGTATACCAAGACGCTGATTCCATTTGGGCTGTGCCATTGTTTTTCCACAAATACACCAATGTTCTGCCACACCCATTCTGTAAAGTAATACAAGTAAGACAAACCCATTAGGAGCGTGAAGCTATGAACCACAAGTTAATCATCTCAAGAGTTGCCCTTTCCTCCGCCATACTATTGTCCACTGTCACAGGCCCTGCAATATCGAACGCATCAAATGTATCCAATACGCCTGAGCCAGCATCATTCCAAACCTTACAAAAGGTAATACTCAGTAATACTTCGGATACAACTAAGACTATTTCTGTTGTTAACAGCTTCACTAACCCTTTGGACTTAGCCAAAAAGTACGCACCCGATACGCTCAGTGACTGGGAGAAGACACTGGAGCAGTATGAGAAAACAATCGGTGCAAGTGTAAAGAAGGGGTACACTACACTAGAAAAAACATCTGTGGAACCACTTGTTATGGAAAAGGTTGAACTCTCTTCAGCCCCAATCTCTTCAACAATGGCTGGAAAATCCTCTTCGTCACTAACTTCATCCATTAAAATGGTGGAAGTCGACTCCATTAAAGAAGGGAAGTTAAATCAAACAGGAGCTGCGAACGCTCTCGTGGCAACAACCGTTGCCGTAGAAGTCAAAGATGCGGATATGGCCTTTATTAGAGCGGAGATCGAGCTTGCGAAAGCGGTTCAATCTGAAGATTCCGCAGCTATCAAGCAATCACTGGGCAAGCTGCTTGTTCAGTACAAGCTGCAAATCAGTGAATGGGAAGCGGCGAAATAATTTAATAACTATCTTTTCTAAGCAAGCCATTAGACAGCAAAAATCCACAACCGCTTGCGATTGTGGATTTTCTAATACCAAGAATATGCGAACCATAGGCTAAAGCCTCTTTCACTAAAATAAAGGCTCGTATAAGGCATAAGAATGGAAGCGGTCAGGTACCATAAAAAATAATAGCTTGCTAATGTCTTCACCGATGTATGTCCTCTTCTCCCAAGCAAACTTCTTATCAGAACATATCGAATTATAGTATTCATTACTATAGATTGTAAATAGAAGTTGCCTCCGGTGTTACTGCGCTAACAGTAACACCGGAGGCGTCTTTCTAACACTCATTATTATTGTTACTGCTTCACTGCTAGTTGCTCCAATAAACGAAGGATTATCACTATTGCTTCCGCTCTGGTCGCCTTATCTTTAGGTGCAAATTGATTATTCTCGCGCCCTTCAACAATTCCTTTCTGAACGGCCACGACCACATAAGCCTTAGCCCACTGCGGAATGTCTGCATCATCCACAAAACCCGTCACCGCTTGTGTATCCGCGTTTAATTTCAACGCTTTGGCCGCTATCAGCACAATTTCAGCACGTGTAACGGGCTGAGCGGGACGGAATGTTCCATCCTCATAACCTTCTAGTAAGCCAGCTTGCACGGCTAGACTAACTCCTTTACGCGCCCATACTGGAATTTGATCCTTATCCGTAAAGACAAGTTCTTTATCCTCACCTTTTAATTGCAATGCTCTGACCATCATCTGGGCGAACTCGGTACGAGTAATTGTTGCATCGGGATGGAACGTTTGATCCGGATACCCGTTGGCAATTCCCTTATTCACTGCTTCTTCAATCTTAGCTTTACCCCAATGTCCTTGAATGTCTTTCAAAGTAACATCCTGCTTTGGAGGATCTACCGGCTTAGTTGTATCTTCCTTTACAGAGAACACTGCGAACTTGGTAAAATGATCAACAGTCGCCTCAATGGTATTGCCGCTAACCGTACCGCCGATTTCCACCCATTTTTTAGCAGACTCATCGTAATAGAAGATTACCGCTTTTCCGTCCTTTATTAAACTCGGATCAAATTGAAGCTTGATCGTGACCGCCTTCTTAAAATTGCCTCTTACACTTTTAAGCATCTCGAATACCGGACTGGCCAATATCATTTGCCCTACGTTAACAGATTCAGGAAGTTGAATCTTGCTTATTGTAATGCGCATTTCTTCATTTGTCGCACCAGCTGGAATAATTACACTCGCCCCAATACCTAAGTTAGCGGTGCCTGATCCTCCGGCTGGAATGGTTATGCTGCCCGGAACTGTTGGTGGAGACCAACTGCCTGGTCCCGGATCCGGGGTAACAATCGGCGCTGGATTTACCGTAATTGTACTTTTCGCCAAAAATCCACCATCCTCCGTTGTTGCTGTTATAGTCACGATTCCAGCGCTTAACGGAGTTAAGACCCCGTTCTGTACGGACAATACACCCGGTTTATCTGAAGTCCAAACCACACCTTTATTCGACGCGTTGGCTGGCTGCACCGTTGCAACAAGAGTTCCCTGAGCGCCTCCTGCCGTCAGCGTCATAGTCGTCATGTTCAAGGTAACTCCAGTAACCGCAACTGAGATTGGAGCCGCTGGTTTTACAGTTACAATGCTTACAGCTTGATGGTTGCCTTCTGCTGTTGTGACCGTGATTACTGCTGTTCCGGCATGCAACGGTGTAACCTTACCATTATATACGGATGCTACTACGGTATTATCCGAGCTCCATGAAACCTCTTTAATTACGGCATTTAACGGATATACCGTTGCTGTAAGATTTACAGGAGCGTCGCCTTCCGTCAATGTTAGCAGCGGATTATCCAGACTGACGCCGGCAACAGCTCCCGAACCAGAATCTGTTATCTCCTCAATTGTATAGCTGACCACTTCCGTTTTTATATTGCCAGCCTTGTCTTGTACTTCCACCGTAACGGAATGTGTTCCGAGTCCAATTTCCTTAGCAGGTTTGTACAAGAGCGGCAAAGTACATGGACTATCAACCAATCCGGATCCATCATCAGAAGCCGTACATACAACCAATACTTTCTGATCCAAATAATACGTTTGGCCGCCATACATTTTCACGGTTGGCACCGTCTTGTCTATAGCGAATTTAATCTCCTTGGATTCCTCCAGATTGCCCGCTGCATCAATAGAGCGATATGAAACGGCATATTCCCCTTCCTCCTCAAAGGAGACCGGTTCTGAATACACGATCCAAGTAGCACCGCCATCCGCGCTGTACTCAGACTTAGTTTCACCGTTAACATCATCAGTTGCCGTCAACGTCATTGCAACGTCTCTGTTAAACCAACCGTCATTACCAGTCCCATCCAAACTGGCTGCTGTTACAGGCTTCGTGATGTCGTAGTTCACTTTTTCGATTCTTAAAGCGTCAAGAAGCATGATCTTACCTGCCGTTTTATGGACCGCTTTTAATGTATGTTTGCCTGGTGATAAACCTCTTTTTTTGTAAACCGTAATTTGTACCAACCTCGTAGTGTTGAAACATTCGATCGTTTGATCCAGAACACCATCGATGTACACATCGAATTGCCCCATATCCGTATTCAGCTCAGTGACAATGTCAATTCCGGTTCCTTCAAACTCAACCTCGTAAGCGTCCCCCACATCAATTAAATAATGAACATCCTTCATGTAATCGCCAAACGTCCGATTCCCGTCAGATCCAAAATTGCCCTTATAAATAATCGACGGATCATTATCATTAATTGTGACCATCTCAATTTTTGGATAAACCCTTAAAGCGTCCACCATAGCGAGCATGCCGTCTACCTTTACAACTTTAATGGTATGCATGCCGGCAGAGAGCCCGCTTTTACTATATAAAGTAAAGAAGCTATAGTTCACCTCTTCGTATGCCTCGACTGTTTTATCAAGAACACCGTCGATATAAACCTCCACTTTTCCCAACTCAGCGCCTTTCTCCGTAATAAGATCGATGCCGGTGCCGTTAAACGTATATTCAAAATAATCACCGTTCGTTTCTGTCTTGTTCACGTCCTTACCAGACGGTCTTCCTGAATCGGCCACCCAATTGCCAGTGTAGTGAATGGCTGGATCATTATTGTTAACCAGAACCGTTCCCGGTACGTCTGTTTTAAACGGAGATACAACTTGCGGCAGTTCAATTGATGCCGTTCCCGCCGCAGCCTTGACCAAGTAATCGTGCAAAGTTTTCACATAATTAGGGTCAAGCGTGTAAGAGGTTGGTGATGCGACCGCTTGATCAGTGATCTGCTGTGCTAATTTTGGGTTGGTGTTTTGTACGATCTTCAGCAGCTCATACTCTTCGATCCCGTCACGTTGGGCTTCATAGCGAATCGAGCTTTTTACAGTCTGATTTGCAGCATCTGGATAGACAATAGAGTTGTCGCCCTGTAGGAATCCGAGCCACCACACGTTCCATCCCCAATGCAAATGTCCCGTTACATTATTCTGAAATAAATTCCAGAATAAAAGTCTTCCCGTGAGCGTTGGTTGAAAAGTAAATCGATTGAGCCAGGGTGGTTGTGGACCGACGCAAGTGTATGCCCATACCGGAAAACCATCCTTTATTCTATTTTGATAAAACTCCTTATTGTCCTCAAGCGTGGGTGTAATCGGAACATAGGTGTGTACGAGACCCGGAAATTGCTGCAGAAGTGCATCACCCGCATCCATTGTTTTCATACCGGGTGCATATTGTTGCACTTTTTTCGCCAAATACTCCCAATCCTTTAATGATGTACTCCCCTTACCGTCATAATTTTCATTACTCGGTTCGTCACGCACATGCTGGTACCAGATGTTGGTCCAACCTTTATCCTCTAAATGCTGTTTTAATGCAGGTAAAAAAGCTTCTAAGTAGTCATCCGTTGCGTCGGATATTACCGGCCGTGGTACATCGTGTACCAAATGAACGCCTCCGAACGAACGGATACCTTTATCCAGAAAAAGCTGAACAAATTGATCAAATAGTGTCCAGTTAAAAGTCTCGATCGTCGTGCCGTCAGCCGCTAAGGTCGATCCTCCATCAAGCAGCAAACGCTTCGTCCGCACCAGCACCATGTTCTGGCGATATTCAACCATTGTCGTGGCGAATTTGTCCATAAGCGCCCACCACTCCGGACTATACTCTTCTTCAATTCCGTAATAATACTCACCCATATCATAATTTTCAAAAGTATAACCATTCGTAAATGCCCAGTTATATGAGGTAAAGACAGAGTCCTTCGGATCTGGAATCGTGACATTGGCAACTTCTACTGTCATTTGTACCGGGTAATCTCCGATTGTCGTTTTCAGAGTAGCAGTTCCTGAATATATACCAGCTGCAGCATCTTTCGGAACGAAAGAATTAATGAATATAGGCTGAGTGCTGTTAGCTGCGACCTTTATCGATACATCATTTGATAGTGGGTCAGGTGTTTTTGAAAGCGGATACAAAACTTCGGCAACTTTGTCTGGTTCTCTAGGAATATTTGACTCATACTCAACGAAATGGTACTTCAAATTGCTGCTTACGATACTTCCCGCATCCGAAACCAAATCCGAGAATTGTATGGACGTAATCTCAAAAGGCTGATCATAGCGTACTGCAATTTGGGCGTTTTCGTACTCGTTTTTTGCCGAAACGAAATGAATATCGTTTGATGCTCCATCAGGTATCGTACTGGTACGGTAAACATGTATCATTGCATTTTCCGTCCATAAACTAAGTGCTCCTTCAGCGTTAACTTGGCTTTTTGGAGCAGGGAATAATACTACGAGTAAACTAGCAATCGTCAACCAAATCATTAATTTTTTGGCCATGCCGTCAGTCTCCCATCATTTTTCTATTAGTCGAGCCCTTGAGAATTGTTGCATTTCTTGTTCGAACGGTTATATCACGTATTTAAACGACGAAAATTAGATGCGCTGACACCATTAATCCGTTTGAATGCTCTGCAAAATGTGCTTGATAAATTGTAGCCAATTTGACTTGCAATTTCTTGGATCGGCAAGTCCGTACGGATAAGCATTTCCTTAGCGCTTTTCATCCGAGCGCTTTCGACATAATCAAAATAATTGATACCAACCTGCTCTTTGAAAAACTGGGATAAGTACGATTCCGACATATTGAACTTGTCAGCCAGATCTCTGAGTGAAAAGTCATGACGTTTGAAGTTCACTTCGATATACTCCATGATTTGCTCATTGAGCCCCGATTTACGGTTCGATTTACGCATATGGATCGCTTTCCCAATCTGAGCGTAAGTTTCTTTCAGCTCCTGTAGCAGGGTACTCATATCCTTGCCATGCGCTTCAAACGCACCTAATTGCAGCGCAACCGTTCCTTCACCGCATTCCTGCCTAGTATCCTCCGTTATTTTCACTAACGTGCCCCACATCTCATAATGAAGAAACTTGAACATGTCAGGCACAAGATGCATCCGCTCATTGGTCTGGCAGATGTTCTCGAGCAGGGCTTCTACCTCCTCCAACGCACCCATTTTGGTCAAGTGAATCAATCGCAGCTCTACGTCTGGGGGATAGTAATAGGCCAACCTTTGCTCAGGCAATCGATCATGCCACAATATTTTTTGAGAGATTTCCCGCTGCCCCCATCCTAGTGCCTGTTTCGCTTCTACATAAGAGCGAGACACTTCAGATAGTGCCGGGTATATGCCACCAACTGCTAAAACAGGGGATATGGAATGCTTAATGTGCATCTGCTCTTGCAGAATACCTAGAAGCAACTCCAGCTGTTCCCTGCTTTCTTCAACGTCACTTCCACTCAGTGGTATGATGACGCTGATATTATCCTGCTCGGCTTCATACCAAGCCCATCCTGCAAACGTATGCAGTCCAAGGACATCCTTCACCATAACCTTCCGAATATCCAACTCTTCGAGAATATCTGATGTCAGCTCTCCCTCATAGCTTTGCAGCCTAATGACAACGGTAGCGTAAAATAAGCCATTCAGTTCAGTCCCTGCATGGCGCTTCAATGCCCTCAGCTCTGATTCCGTGGAGAAATCGCCCTTTAGCAACCGCTGCAAAAACGAGTTGCGAATAAGCGGAAGCTGCTCCGTCAATGCCCTCTGCAGCTGCAGCTTATCGTCTTCCAGAAGCGAATAATCCTGCTCAATCATCGCATAAGGCCTGAACGAACTTGAAATAGCGGGCTGCGTACGCTCCATAATTCGCAGTAGCAGCTTGCGGATCGGTTTGCTGCGGTGGTAGGTAAACAGGCAGTACAATAGCAGAATAACCAATAGTGCTATGAACAGACCCAAAATAATTTTACGAATCTCTGTTACTTTGTGCAGCACGACATCAGGAGATTGGGACACGACAAAATACCAGTCCATGGATTCGGAGCTTGTGTATGTGGTAAGCAAGTTGCCATTGCTTGAAGAGGGCTCGATAACTCCGCTTTTGGCGGTCATGCCCTGCATGGACGGAGCAAGTCCGTCTCCGCTAGATAACGAAGCAATGGTTTGACCCTTGCTGTCTCTTATGTAGGCTCCTCCACCAGAGGACAAATCGAATCCTTCAAGCAGCTTTACCATTTCACGACTATCGATTAGCAGAAGGATAGCTGCTTTCGATGAGCTGCCGTCAAGCGGGTGGATGTAACTGATAATCGGATATGTTTTACCGAAGTATGTCGCTTCGTTGGAAGGAAGCACGCTGTCTCTATACTTGTCGGTGAATAGCAGCTCATTCAGCTTACTCTGGTCCATATCCGTGTAGTGAAACACTTGTTTGTTAAACTCCTCGAACTTATATACGTTCTTGTGACCAAGCACCATATTACTGTTTTTGTAGAGCACAAAATAATCAAGAATAAAGTTATTGGACGTATTGTAATCGTATAAATGCTGCGCCGTATACCACGTTTTGAACGTATTAGCTCCTTCGAAAGGTTTGGTCATAAACTGATAAGATGAGATGCGGGGATCGGAAGCGACTTGCCGAACGACCGATTCGATTTCGGCCATCCGACGATCCAATATGCCTTTGGCTTGTTCGAGCAGAAGCATGTTGTTGCGAACAACTTCTTCCCTAACTATAGATACCGTTTGGACATATACGATGACACTTACAATGATAGGAATAACCAACAAAACGATGTAGGACGCCGAGAATGCTGTCGCAATTCGCCTTCTTCGTTTCTTGATTTCTGCCGTCATAGTCAACCATCCCCCCTTATCTCTGCTTCGTGCTTATACGCTTGTTATACTTTGCCTCCAAGCAGCTCGATTTCAACAACAGTGTCGGTATCGTCGGGAAGCGTGGAATGACTCAACAAGAGATGTGCATCTTCTTTTGTATGATAATCGTTGTGGGAGTCGCCTGACGGTACTTCTGCCCCGTCCCATGCAAAGCGAGTCCTGCCGATTTCGCCCCGTAGCCCCTTCAATGGATAGGCACCCATTCCGCGTTCGAATATGTGCGCAAACAATTGACCGTCTTTTTGCGTGAACCGTCCCCATTCCGGTACGGCCAGAGCGGTGTCCTTGCAGCCATAAATACTGTCACCGTTAACGGTCATCCATTGCCCGATCTCGGCCAGTGTTTTCAAGGTTTGCTTAGGAAATTCACCCTTAGCATTGGGACCGACATTCACGAGGAGGTTGCCATCCTTGCTAACGCAGTCTACGAGAAGTCGGATAATATCTTTTGATTGCTTATAATCCGTATCTGTCGCATGATAGCCCCAATGTTTGTTAAGCGTAATACATGCTTCCCATTCGATCGGCTGCCCATTAATATCAGACATAACCTCGCGAGTAGGAATCGCTTGTTCCGGAGAAGCAAAATCACCACCATAAACCGATGATATGCCATTCTTAAGCAGTGTATGGTCAAGTCTGTTGTTCATAATGATACTCGGCTGCAAATCATAAATCATATTAGCCAGCTCCGTGGCTCGCCACGCTTCCCCAATTAATTTTTCATAGGAAAAGTCGAACCAGAACAAATCAATTGTACCGTAATTCGTCAGCAGCTCACGCACTTGTCCGTGTAAATAATCAACATATCGGTTAAAATCGCCCGTTTTGTTCTTGTATGCCTCATTAGAACGTTCAGGATGATAAAAGTCGCCGTAGGTTGGATAATCGTCATGATTCCAGTCCAGAAGGGAGTAATAGAAGCCTACCTTCAAGCCCTCTGCTCGGAAGGCATCAACAAATTCACGAACTAGGTCGCGCCCGCATGGTGTATTGGTCGCCTTGAATTCAGTAAGCTTACTGTCAAATAGGCAAAAACCATCATGGTGCTTTGTAGTTAAAACAGCGTATTTCATGCCCGCTTCTTTAGCCGCTATCGCCCAGGCGCGAGCATCATAACGGATCGGATTAAACTCTTCAAAATAAGTTTGATAGCGTTCGCGGCTGATCGTTTCATGATTCTGCACCCATTCCCCTCTTGCTGGAATCGCGTAGATACCCCAATGAATAAACATACCGAACCGTGCTTCTTTAAACCACTGCATACGTTCTTCTGTACTAATCACCTAAATACCTCCTCAAAAGTTCAGTAGAACATTTGCTTCCTTGGGAGAGGTCTATAACAGCTGATCTTCCAAGGAAGCACCTATTTAATCCGGTTATTTTTGTGCCTGATCATAACCGTCTTGGAATATTTGCAAATAAGCATCAAGGTTCATGTCTTTCAACGTTTTGAGATAACCATCCCATTCCGTGTCTAAGTCTGCATCTCCGGTTACGAACCGAGCCAGCATCTCTTTTCTATAATCATCAATTGTCTTCTGAAGCTCTGCGATTTGGGCTGCTTTTTCCTCATTAAAGACTAGTGGAGGTACGATAATGCTCACATCCGGCTTGTATGGCTCGTAATTATTTTTTGTTTCGTTGAACAAGATAACCTCTAAATTCTCCCCGCCGTTTTTCGCTTGGCTTTGACCAAGGCGCAAATCATTAGACAAGTCTATAGGTCCCAGCTCGTTCCAGAAGCTATTCTGAATCTTATCATTTTCGCGCGGAATTGCTGACCATATAGCTGGTTCACCATTGATTCCTATTTCACCAGCATCTGCTTTCTTCCAGTCTGTGCCTTCCATCCCTCTTGAGAGTCTCATGGTTACGTCCCAATTGTAGAACATATCAGCCAGGCGGAATGACGCTTCTGGATGCTTGTTGCCCTTCATAATAACGAACTGACCCGAATAATATTCCATTGGATTATAGGCCGAATACTGTACACCTGCAGGACCTTTGAGTGCTGGAACGGCCTTATAGTCAAGCCAGCGTTTGATCGTGTCACTTGTCTGCACAAATTCACCTTCAAAGCCGCCTGGTGATGCGCCAAGTATTACGGTATCCGGGTTATTTCCAATAGCAAGAAGCTGATTTTTGTCCTGAGTGAAAGATTCTGGCGCGATAAGTCCTTCCTTATAAAGTCGGCGTAAGTAGGAAAGCCCTTCCTTCCACTCCGGTTTGTCGAATGTAGCTGTAACTTTTCCGTCTTTGACGAATAAGCCCGGTGCGTTAGGATCTTTGCTGTTATATACAAATGCATTCATCAGGAAGTCGTCCAATGCAGAGTTCCAACCGGTAACTGATGTCATAAGTGGGATTTCATCCGCTTTGCTGTTTCCATTTGGATCCTGTTCTTTAAAAGCTTTCAACACGTTGTAGAATTCTTCGGTTGTCGTTGGCATTTGCAGCCCTACTTTTTGCAGCCACGGCTCATATATCCACATTTTTTGTGACATTGTGCAATGGAAGCATTGATTAATTTTAGGAAGTGAATAGATATTACCATCCGGTGAAGTGATTGATTCTTTAAAGAGCGGCAATTTCTCCATCCGTAGTTTCGTTTCCACACTATACTTTTCTATCAGATCGTTGAGTGGCACGAATGCACCTTGACCGCCGTATACAACCTCTTGTGTTTTGTTAACGCCCATACCGAGCAGAATGTCTGGATAATCTCCGCTGGCAAGCATAAGGTTCAGCTTCTCAATCAGATTCTTTTCCGGCACCATAACCCATTCAAGATGAATGTTCGTCTTTTCCTCCAATTCCTTCGTAAAGAGGTTTGTCGCGTAATTTTCAACGCCTGAATTTTCTGGTGCCATAACCTTCAGCGTAATTTTCTCCGTTACAATTGGAAATTGTCCAGCCGCTGTTACCGGCTCAGAAGGGCCAGCGGTCGTAACATTTGTGCTGCCTCCTGTTGCCTGTTCCGTCGGTTTCGGTTCTACCTTGCCATTGCTGTTGTCAGAGCAAGCTGTTAAAAGTCCAACTGCCAACATCATGATCACGCTTACAATCGCTACTGTTTTCTTCATTGAAATTTCCCCCATCACCATAATGAATAACCAATCTTTCTTATCCTTTTAACGAACCAATCATAATACCTTTCACAAAATGCTTCTGTACAAATGGATAGATGATAAGAATTGGACCGGACGCGACAACGATAAGCGCATACTTCAACAGCTCCCTTAGTCCATTTCGTCTGGCCACTTCCGCCACATCGGACAGCATCGACATATCGATTTCATTTTGGATTAAGATATTTCGCAAAATGAGCTGCAGTGGATACAGACTTTTATCGTTCAAGTAGATGACAGCCGCAAAATATTGATTCCAAAAACCAATGGCGCAAAATAACGCAATGACCGCAATAATCGGCCCTGAGAGCGGAATGACGATTCGCAGCAAATATTTCACATCATTACAGCCATCTATTTGTGCTGCTTCCAGTAGTTCACCTGGAATACTCGTTTTAAAATAGGTTCTCATCATAATGGCGTTCCAAATCGATAATGCCCCCGGAATAATCAATGCCCATGACGTGTTGAGCAGATGAAGATCCTTAACTAGCATATAGCTTGGGATCAGTCCGCCGCTGAACATCGTCGCAAATACGAAAAGCAGCATAAATACTTTTTTGCCATCCAGATTCGGACGGGATAGCGGGTATGCAGCTAATATCGTCATTACCACGTTTAAAGCCGTTCCAACTGCAGCATAATACACCGAATTTCCGAACCCCACCCAGATGTCGCGATATTCAAATACAGCTTTATAGCCATCTAAGGTCGGATCAACTGGTAGCAGCCAAACCTTCCCCTGCATAATCGCATCGGTCGAGCTAAAGGATGCGCTTAAAATATAAATTAACGGATAAAGAACAGATAGCGTAAACAGGGACAGCACCAAATAATTGGCCGTCAAAAAAGCTTTATCACTTAGCGAATGTGGGATGTTGTTGTTCCCTTTCATAGCCATCTCCCCATTTCGTCACCATAAGCTTTCCTGGTTTATTTTTTTGGCAAATTGATTGACACTCACCAGTAATATTAAGCCGATGACCGATTTAAACAATCCGATAGCCGTAGAGTACGAATAGTTCGGCATTGCTGAAACAAGCCCAACCTTGTATACATAAGTATCAATGACTTCGGATGTCCGCAAATTGAGCGAGTTTTGCATAAGCAGCACTTTTTCGAAGCCCGTGCTCATAATTCCGCCTATGCCGAGAATGAAAATAATAATGGCGACTGGCATAATGCCAGGGAGGTCAATATGCCACATCCGTTTCGGAATGGACGCTCCATCCATAATCGCCGCTTCGTGCTGCGCCTGATCAATTCCTGATAGCGCTGCCAGATAAATGATACAAGCAAATCCTACATTTTGCCAGACGTCTGAAAAAACAAATAATGATTTAAACAGCTCAGGCTTCCCCATGAAATCTACGGTTTCTAAGCCAAATAATTCCAACATCCGATTAACTATGCCAAGTCGGGGATTGAGCAATTGAAACATGATTCCTATGATTACGACTACTGAGATAAAATGCGGCGCATAGGTAATCATCTGGACCGACCGCTTGAAGAAGCGGTGAGACGCATAATTAAGACCTAAGGCTAAAATGATCGGAAAAKGAAAGCCGACAACTAGACTGTACAAGCTAAGGATCAGCGTATTTTTCATAACTCTCCAGAACTCATAAGATTGTATGAAACGTTCAAAATACTTAAGGCCGACCCATTCGCTTCCCCATATGCCTTGCACGGCATTGAAATTTTTAAACGCGATTTGTGCTCCGTACATCGGATAGTAATTAAAGAGCAGTACATATGCGAGCGGAAGGGCAAATAATGCATACAGTTGCCAATTGCTGCGTATTCGCTTTATTTTTGATCCTGGTTGAAATGTAGCTCTCACTCGCACCCCACCTTCATTAGTCATGTTTGTTTGCCATTGCCCGGGCAATTCCAATGTAGCATTGAAGTTATTTTCTGTATATTGGCATGAATTTAGCGCTTCGCAATTCTTAATAAATGCCAATAAGCCGTTGTAAAACAGGGTTCGAAGCACATCCTCATCGAAAACCTGATTGTAGTTAAAATGATGGAACGATATAATACGAGGTATAGAAAAATAGTACATTGAGTCATTTAATGCCGTCCATCAAGAAATCTCCGGCGTCTTCGCGACCATTATCGAGCAAGGTATACAGGACGGATCGATTCGGTCCGATCTTCCCATTCAGAAAACCTTAACTAAAACCGTTAATACATTCGGTATTTTTTCCAGAAAACTATCCTTGCTTAAAAATATTCTTGTGGTCGAGCCTGACCTCGTTCCCGAAGAACAGCTAGCCATCCTCAAACACATTTTAATGAGTTATTTGAAAGGCTGATGTACGAGTAGCGCGGCAAAACAAAAAGTACCGTCCCACTCTTTTTATAAAAAAGGGGGACGGTACTTTATTTGTCTTTATATGTCTTTCTATGTCCTTCTTTGTTACCTTATAATACGTCTTTCAACTGGTTTCGACTGTGACCGTCTAACGCTGGCCAATCGCGAACCTCGCATCTTTTACCGTTAATGTCGGTTAGGATAATTCGGTTAGCACTCGGATATTGCATATGCTCATGCAAGTTACGCATGACGATTCGCGTTGGACCCAGGTTCGTTTGCAGCTCCCAAATCCATAAGTCCGCTTTCTGTTTAACGCTATCAATTCGGGTCACAAGCGGCAGAAAGTAACGCAGCTGCAATTCTTTGTCCATTTCAGCCCGACTTTCTTGATCAAGCTCTTCAATGTCACGAATGACACCTATTTCCTCCCCCTTGGGGTTACGGACGGAAATATACTGTGTCGTATACTGAAAGGGATATATGCGATATAGAATTATTTCTTCAAAAGCTTTGCCTTCAATTACTCCTTGAAACACACCGCCTTGACTGCGGCTAAATGAGACAACACTTGGTTCAAGGATATTGATCTCATACGGATCCTTGAGGTCTGATTCATTTATTTCCAATACATCAACGCTATCGTTCAGATCACTCATGCATTTTCTACCCCCTTAATCTTGGACATTTCCTTCTGCGCCTCAACCAGCTTGAAATATGCGCCCTCTGCAGTAAGGAGTTCCTCATGGGTACCGACTTCAATAATTTTACCGCGTTCCAGCACGACGAGTCGGTCAGCATTTCGCAGAGTCGATAATCGATGGGCTATCGCGAACGTCGTCCGTCCTTTAACCAAGCGCGAAATCGCTTCTTGGATTTGACGTTCTGTCACTGTATCCACAGAGGCTGTTGCTTCATCCAAGATTAGAATCCGCGGATCGTGAATAATTGCTCGGGCGATAGACACCCGCTGCTTTTCTCCGCCCGAGAGCTTGTGCCCACGTTCGCCTACTCTCGTGTCGTAGCCGTCGGGCAACTGGACGATGAAGTCATGTGCATTCGCTATTTTAGCGGCACGCATTATTTCTAGCTCTGTAGCGTCCGGTTTAGAATAAGCAATATTCTCAGCAATCGTACCATCAAACAAAAACGTCTCCTGCAGCACTACACCTATCTGCTTACGCAGATCGATCTGGCTAATATTACGGATATCTATACCATCAATAGTTATAGTCCCCTCATCGCTATCATAGAACCGGCAGATCATGTTAATGAACGTCGATTTACCCGCACCTGAGTGCCCAACTAACCCGATCATCTCACCTGCCGCTACCTTTAAGTCTACATTTTTGAGCACAGGGTGATGCTTTTCGTATCCATAAGTAACTTGTTTGAATTCTACCTCACCTTTAACGCGGCCAATATTAGCTGGACTCGCAGTATCAGGTACTTCTGACGGTGTATCCATAATTTCGAATACGCGATCCGCAGCGGATATAGCATGAGTTGCCCAGTTGATCATTTGGCTCACCCACTGCAAAGGTCCAAGTAGCATACCCAGATAAGTAACTAAAGCTATCAATGTACCAGTGGTTAATCCACCATTAAGCACAGATCGGCCTCCATAATACCAGATCAACAGAGTACCCGCTCCAGCTACTAACGCAAAGATGGGGAACATACCCTGCCATAAACCTTCAATCCGAATATTATGTCGTACTAATTCTTTATTAGCCGTTGAATAACGTGACATTTCCGTCGTTTCCTGACCAAATGCTTTTACGACACGAATACCTTGTAGAGAATCGCCGACCAATGCATTTAATCTGAAAATAGATCTCCACTGCTGATACCAACGCCTGCCGATCATCGGCCATAATACACTAGATAACACAATCATTAGCGGCATCGGCAACATGGCGAGCAGCGTTAATTTCCAATCAAAGCTAAACATAATGATGAAAATACAGATAACCCGCAGCGTTTCACCCGAGACCCAAATGACCCCATCGGTCATGAATTGCCGCATTGCCTCCGAGTCATTATTCACCCGCCCGATAAATTGCGAGGACTGCCTTCGATCGAAGAAGGATAATGACAGCCTCATCAAGGATTGATAGACATCATGGCGAAGATCTCCCATTAATTTGGAGCCAATCCATACCCCTATAAGCCCACGCACGGTTTGCATTACGGTTACCATCAATGAAGTGGCAGCCAGGCCGACGACAATCCATAGAAGTGTGGAGCCCATATCCATTGGACCCAGTACATCATCTACAATCATTTTAGTCAAAAAAGGTGGAATTAGCTCTACAAGTGTTGTAATAATCAACATAATTGCCGCTGCAACCATTTGTAGTTTGTATGGTTTAGCATAACTTAACATCCGGAATAGGACCTTACCGTTACTTTTGCATACCGGACACGTTTGAGAATCGTCTGGCAGAGGATTGCGGCATTTCGGACAATTCCTTGGAAATTCTTTTTCAGAAGCGGTTGGCCGCTCTTCCCCTTTTGCAACAGCACCTACTAATTTAGAGGCAAATCCAAATATGGAGCTGAGAGATGCGGTATAACGTATCAGAATGACAGGACCGCTCTTGGTATCGGCAAGCAATGAACCTCCGCCCACTCCACCTACAGCCCTTGCATCAGTAATCTCCGAAACCGCAAGTTTGGAAACTAGTACCCCGTCGGCACCCCAAATCAATACTTCTTTCTCCGTCAGTACAAACCACTGTTCTCCGAATTGACCGTCTTTCATTAAATCAGATACAGCGTGAAACAACGACTCTTCTGTAAGTTGTGCTTCTATGACCTTGGGAAGTTTATTAATAACTGACATAGTCTTCCTCCCTTTCTTTACCAACCTATTTACTCACATTTCATTACGGTAGTAAAGATGGCAAAATAAATTAAAACGTTTATTACCGTTGATTCAGGAAAAGACCTAAATTTTATCCTTGGCCGCTTTATGAGCCTAGATTTCGACAAAGCAAAAATCCACAACCTTAAGCGGTTGTGGATAAAATGCTCAGAGCTATTAATATGAATAAAAATAAAAGAGACACCCATCAAGGTGTCTCTTCACATAGTATTAGCGAAGGCGAAACATGGCTATATGCACGACCACAACTCGCCGGATTCCGGCCCTTTCCTCAATCATGACCTAAAACTTTATAGGACACCAATAGCGACAAGCACCCAGCCAATCATAAAGGAAAGTCCACCTAGCGGTGTGATTGGACCAAGAAATCTGGCCTTTGCAACGCTAAGGACGTATAGGCTTCCCGAAAATAAAATAATTCCCACTACCAGGAACCAACCTCCCGTTATGATGAGTTGAACATCTGGATAGTTGTTCGCAAGCAGTCCGATCAAAATTAAGCCTAATGCATGCGCGATGTGATACTGAACACCTACTTCATACACCTTCAGCTTATCCGGTGTTAATCTACTTTTCAGCGCATGCGCACCGAACGCACCAATAGCTACTGCTAATACCATCAAAATACTACCGAGCATGACAAATGTTTGCATATGAATTCCACCTCTTTTATTAATTCCTACATCAAGCATATCATGATTGTACTGGGGAAGGAATTACCTGCCTACTTATCACAAAAGCACGCTCTAGAAGTGAACTCTGTAGTCTATTGGCCCCATTTTTTCCTATTTAATATTTTTCGGTTGATTTACGATTGCTAGAATAGTAATGTTGGTTGGAATAGCAATCGAAGGAGTATGTATGAACATCATTCAATCTACCGCCATGGAGTGGCGAGGCTGGTCACGCAACATTCGTCTTTTTTTTCTAGCGAATATGCTGTATCAAATCGGTACAGGCATGTTCTCGGTATTATATAATTTGTACATTCACGAACTCGGTTATGCCGATTCCATGAGTGGAAAAATCATCAGTATGCAATCACTCGCAACAGCGTTATGCTTCATTCCTATTGGTTTGTTTGGCGATCGAGCCAGTCGCAAACGATTGCTCGTAATTGGTGCTCTTTGTAGCGGTATAGTATTGGCTGGCCGCTCTTTATTTGAGTCAGAGAGCAGTCTGCTAACTATGGCTGTTCTAACCGGTTTATTCGCAGCTATCTTTCAAGTGCTCGCCATTCCTTTTCTTGCTGAAAGTGTAGCTAAAGCGGATCGTATGCGCATATTCAGCATATTTGCTGCGTTTGTGCTCGCCTCCCAAGTTGCCGGCAGCCTTGGCGGAGGTGTAATCGCAGATGTTATGCAAGCCGCAGGATTAACTAAGCTTCTCTCGTTTAAAATAGTTTTGCTGGCGGGTAGCATAGCAACAATAGCGGCATTTCTACCCTTGCAAGCTATACGGGAATCCGCACGTATCTCCAAGCATGATAATAAAGCAATTAACAAAAATCTTTCTGCGAGCCCAACAGCTCAATCTAAGGGCGAAATTTCATTCATTGCTAAGTTTGCCTCTATTCAGCTTTTGATCGGTATCGGGTCAGGACTTGTCGTGCCTTATTTAAATTTATATTTCACGAATCGATTTTCGATTTCGCTTAGTGCGATGAGCCTCTTACTATCTTTAGGTCAAGTGATGACCATCTTTTCAATGCTTATTGGCCCATCGCTAGCTAATCGAATCGGACAAGTGCGAGCGATCGTTATTTTTCAAACACTTTCGCTGCCGTTCCTTCTATTAACAGGTTTCACGAATTTACTACTAGTTGCTTCAATAAGCTTTTTATTTAGACAAGCACTGATGAATGCGGCTAACCCGCTACAATCCGCTATTCTAATCGATCGAGTCTCTGAGAAAAGGCGAAGCCTCGCTAATTCCTGCATGCAGACAGCCTTTATGCTTGGATGGGCGACAATGGGACCGGTTCACTCCCATTTGATTGCTACCTACGGCTATTATTGGGGGTATGCCATTACGTTCAGTATTACAGGCACCTTATACGTCACCGCATCCATGCTTTTCTTTATGTTATTTCGTGATAAGCGACCGATAGCATTAAAATGAGTTAATATGGAATTCCCCTCTGAACCACTCTCGTTGCTTAGCAACTAAGCACTATGAACTTACCCGGACTGCTTTCTGCAGCCAAAAAAGATGCTTTAGCTTTTAATGTCGTATACTAAAGTTAAAAGTGATGGAAAAGCAAAAATCCACAACCTCTTGCGGTTGTGGATTTACATTGTGGGGGCGAGGGGCGTCGATACCCTTTATATACAGAATATTTTCAGAAGCAGTTTTATTAACTTTTAAGCTATAGTTCTCCGTTAGCTTAACAAAGGTGCCGAAAAGTGGTCTTGAAGTTTACCGTCCAGCACGATGGCTAAATCATCCAGCGTCCCCTTAACGTCAGCACCTTCGAACACAATACGGGACAAAGCAGGATTCACATAATCGTCCAACAATTGATACAGGGCTGTGTTCCCTGACGAGATCGGAAGTTGAGGGGCTATTTGACGCTTACGTCGTAAACCAGATAGATGCAATCACAGTTCTTAGTAGCAGTGACATAACCATAGCGTAAAAGAAGGAGTCGTATCCAATAAGATGCGGCTCCTATTTGCGTTTAGTTTATCGAGAGGCCATACTGCAATTTTTCAATTGTAAATCCCCTAATTTTTTGGACGTGATGATTGGATGCTCGAAATAGTGTTTTAATCAACTATTTAAAGTATAAAATCCAACTGTATTTTATGAAAGCGCTATATATAATAATGAGGACTGCTTGGTGAGTGACAACAGGAAGATCACATAAGTCTAAAAAAAAGGGGGGAATTAGAGGGAGTGGGGGAAGAAGCTTAATGATATCTATTCTCCAAAAAACGTAATGGTGGCTATGACGTTTGCCTCAGTGAATTGAGAAGTTAGTAACAAATAGGAGGTATATAAATGACAAGCGGAAAAGTATGGGTTCAGCTAACTCGAATTTTTTTGATTTTTGCTCTACTGTTAGGCTCTATCTCTGTCACAGGTTCCTTTGTCGCGCTTGCAGCAACAACGGATAATGATTTGTTTGTTGCAACGAATGGTGACGACGAAAACTCTGGTACATCTGAAGCTCCGTTCAAGACGTTAGCAAAGGCGCAATCGGCTGTACGAAGTCTCTTGCCATCGGTTAACGGTCCGATACATGTATGGGTAAGAGGTGGCACGTATTACTTAGAAAACACACTGACTTTTACACCTGCGGATTCCGGTACGGCAGATAAACCGGTGTCATATTCAGCTTATCAAGGGGAAAAGGTTATTCTGAGTGGTGGGAAAAAAATAACGCCTACGTGGAATGCCTATCAAGGTGAAATCATGGTAGCTGATGTAGGAACTGGTCTTAAATTCGATGGACTTTATCTGAACTCGAAGCGTCAAGTATTGGCGCGCTACCCGAACTATGATTCGAATGTAGCCATCTTGAATGGCTATGCGAATGATGCAATCTCGGCAGCTAGGGTTGCCAAATGGAGTGATCCGACAACTGGTCTTGTGCGTGGGCTTCACGGCAATACATGGGGCGGTAATTCCTTTAAAATTACCGGCGTGAACAGCGGTGGTAATCCGACTCTACAATGGGTAGGGGATAATAATAGAGGGGACACTTTGCACGCTACTTACCGCATGGTCGAGAATATTTTTGAGGAATTAGATGCTCCGGGGG
Source organism: Paenibacillus sp. P4_A7 (assembly GCF_056402455.1). NCBI lineage: Bacteria > Bacillati > Bacillota > Bacilli > Caryophanales > Paenibacillaceae > Paenibacillus > Paenibacillus sp. P4_A7. Next base: position 20,173 of record NZ_JBFUHJ010000047.1, read on the forward strand.
AATGGTTCTATGAGAAAAAAAGTGGGAAGTTATACTTTTATCCTCCAGCGGGCGCAGATTTAAGCAGTGCTAATCTTGTGGCTGCATCGCTCGAAGAATTGATTCGTGTGACGGGGACGGCAATCGAGAAAGTGAAGTACTTAACTTTTTCTGACTTTACATTTACCGAAACGCATCGCACCTTGTTCTCGAGGACTTATGAAAAATTGATGCGTGGGGACTGGGCGGTTGCTCGCGCGGGTGCTATTTTCGTGAAAGATGCTGAGAATATTACAGTTAAAAACTCCATTTTCGATCAGGTTGGAGGGAATGCGATTTTTATAAGTGGTTATAACCGAAATCATGCGATCACAAATAATGAATTCACCGGTTCTGGTGCTACGGATGTGCAGATCGCAGGTCTGCAAAGCGCTGTGAGATACCCTTCAACTTGGGAGAATCAACATTCGGATCTTCAGGATAAAAACCCTGGACCACTAACCGATGATTATCCGCAAAACATTACGGTTAGCTACAATGAGATGTTCAACATGGGAGTGTTCGAAAAGCAATCCGCAGGTGTCAACATATCGGTGAGTCGGGATATCACCGTTAGTCATAACACCGTTCATCACAGCCCGCGCGCAGGTGTGAACATCAATGACGGGACTTGGGGTGGTCATATCATAGAGTTTAATGATATTTTCGACACCGTGCTCGAAACGGGTGATCACGGTCCGTTTAATTCATGGGGTAGAGATAGGTTCTGGTCACTTAGTGGCGAAGATGCAGTTAAGAAGCAGTATGCCTTCCTTGATGCAATGGAGACGACAATTATCCGTAATAATCGAATCTGGCACAACTCGGAATGGGATATTGATCTAGATGACGGTTCGTCCAATTATGACATTTATAACAACCTCTTAATCAATGCTGGCTTCAAGTTGCGCGAAGGATTTTCCCGGAAGGTTCATAATAACATCATTGTCAATGGAGCTGGGCATTTCCATGTAGCCTATGCAGGCAGTAATGATGTTATTGAAAAAAACATTTTTGTAACGGCCAATCCGTATGATTTCATCCAAGATGATCCTAAAATCGCAGGCACCTTTTACGATAACAACACATTCTGGAACAACGGAATGGCAGTAGCTGACATCACGAGCTCATGGATCGCTTCAGGGTTCGACGTCAATTCTGTCATTGCGGATCCAAAGTTTATTGGAACTTCGCCATTTGCGGATCAGTCCAAGAAAGACTTTACAGTCTCAACTACTTCACCTGCTATTGAACTTGGTTTTGTGAACTTCCCGATGGACCAATTCGGTAAACCTGGCTCTCCGACTCCGCCTGACGTTATTCACTGGCCGAGTGCTCCAACACCTACAGAGGATAATGAGCCTCTAATGGGAGCGGTTGTTAGTAGTATCTACTCGGATACAGTCATGTCATCTGTAGGATTAGGTGACTGGAATGGGTTATATGTAGCGAGTGTTCCGACTGGTTCCTATGCAGAAAAACAGGGGCTACTCGCGGGAGATGTTATCCGTTATGTAAACGGTGAGCAAGTGAAGACCAAGAGCAGCTTCTGGAATGTATACAATAAGATCGCACCGGGAGGCAAGGTTACAGCACAAATATGGCGTAAACAAGCGGCTCTGACACTCTCCTTCAAGAAAGTGGAGTCCAAAGAACAGTTGAACGATTCAGCTGGTGTAAACTTTGTAGGCACAGGCTGGGATTATAAAAACGCTAACCGCGGAGGAGCAGGTTCTTACAATGACGATCTGTATGCTTCACAGAATAAGGGGGATTACTTCGAGTTCACCTTTAACGGAACGGGCGTCGATTACATTGCGCAAATTAATTCGGATGAGACCAGTGTGGACATATATATCGACGGTGTGTTTCAGCAAACGGTCAGTCTGGCTAACGCGCAGCGGGTTTTTCAGAAGGTCGTATACTCGAAGAAAGGCCTAGCTCAGGGGATTCATACCATTAAAGGTGTCTCGAAAAGCGCGGATTACTTTATTGTGGACGGATTCAGTGTTTATGGTGAGGCAACGACAGATGTAACGACTCCGGTTTCAATGGCTTTAGTTGCTCCTACTTTACCCGATGGACCGGACGGTACTTACCTTACAGAGGTATCGGTTGCGATCACGGCTACTGATTCTGAGACTGGTGTAGCCAGGACGGAATATCGATTGAACGACGGAGATTGGAAGAATTACAGCAAAGATATTACGCTTTCAACAGAAGGTGTGAATAAAATTACTTATCGCAGTTGGGATTGGGCAGGCAACTTGGAAGTGGGTAAAGAGCTTACTGTGACAATCGGCAAGAAAACTGTACCATCTGCGGTAACGATTGTTGGGGGTGTAGGCGATGTAACCGTTCAAAACGCAGTTGCGGGGGCTGTCTTGAAGATCTATAACAGCTCGAACGTAGTGGTAGGGACGGTTCCGGCAACAGGTACCGCGTCTGATAGATTTTCAGATCTGCTTGCAGGCGATGGTTATTATGTTACGCAGACTGTAAACGGTCTAGAAAGCACGCCTTCTAATCCAGTTACGGTAACGGGCGTATCGAAAGTACTGCATACTGTTCTAACAGCACCGAGTTCTGTACTCTCAGGGGAAACCTTTACGGTTGAATTTGGTCTCAAGGGAGTAACTGAAAGTCTCTACGCGCAAGACATTGAGCTAGACTACAATTCTTCCATACTAGAATTCGTCTCTGCAGAATCGGTACGAGAAGGTCTCACTCTCTTAGAAACAGTGCGAGATGTTCCTGGTAAGTTGCGCTTAATCATAGCCAGTCCGGGTGCTGAGCAGGCGGTCAAAGAGGATGAGCAAGTGTTCGTGCTGACGTTCAAAGCGAAAGATGTAACGGTAGTGTCCACAGGGACTGTTTCTGTTACGACTGCTACGATAGCAGACGGATCAGGTCTCGAGGAGCAGGTACCGGTATCCTCAGTAAATGTTGAAGTGAAAGTGCATCAAGGAATTCCAGGCGACATTAACAATGACGGAAGAGTAAGTATCGGAGATTTGTCTATTATTGCGGCTAATTACGGTAAAGATTCCACAAGTTTGGATTGGGCACAAATCAAGCATATGGATCTGGATGGAAGCAAGGCAATCGATATTGGCGATTTGTCTATTGTTGCTAAAAAAATGCACCTGCTGTAACGGAAGAATAAAGAGAAAGAGGTACCATTAAACAGGCAGCAACGAGTTAATCCAATAGGATCATTCGTTGCTGCCCAAAATAAGAAGATAGAGGAGCAAAGACGAATATGACTAATCACAGTGGTTTATTTAAGAATCTAGCTTGGATTACAACACTATCATTATTGCTATCTTCATATAGTATGTTTGGTTCACTTTCACCGGTTTCCGCGGATGCTGCGCCGACCGGCTCAACACAAGTCTCTACCGTTAAGGCGCCCGTCAAAATTATGCAATCACAGCAGTGGTCAGACAAATCGGGCAATGTGCAGTTGATCAAAGGTATTGGACCTGATGGAGATGCAATAGGAAAAATAGTAGCTGAAGATTGGATCAAATATGCAGCTATTGATTTTGGAGCAGGGGTGTATGATACATTCATGGCGACTCTTGCCGCATCCCCCTCGGAAGCAGGCAGGAAAATCGAGATTCGATTGGRTTCTCAAACGGGAGAGATCATCGGGAATTTAATTGTTCAATCTACGGGAAGTTTGGAGTTGTTCAAGGAACAATATGCTTCCATTGCCAATGTTACTGGCGTGCACGACTTGTACTTCAGCTTCCCTGATGGTTCCGTAGGAAATTGGAACTGGTTCGCGTTTGGCCAAACGCCAGATAACGAAACGAAAGAGCAGCATGATCAAAGAATGCAATGGTTCAATGATGCACGGTTTGGTCAATTCATTCACTGGGGCGCGTATTCACAGTTAGCTGGGACTTATAACGATAAAACGTATGATGGTGCCTCTGAATGGATTATGGCTAATATGAATATCCCAAAAGATGACTATATTAAGCAAGCGGTGACTCCATTTAACCCGACGCAGTATGACGCCAAAGAATGGGTTGATGTGATGAGAAAAGCAGGGCAGAAATATATGGTCATTACTTCAAAGCACCATGACGGGTTCAGTATGTACGATACTAAAGTTACCGACCATGATAACTATAATATTGTAAAGTCAACCCCGTATGAAAAAGACCCGATGGTGGAATTGTCGAAAGAGGCTAAGAAACAAGGGATTAAATTCGGCTTCTATTACTCTATACTAGAGTGGAATAATCCTAAAGTGCCTGCACAGAAAGAACAATATGTATCAGAGATGAAGGAGCAATTGCGCGAACTCATAGAGAATTATGATCCTGATCTTCTCTGGTTCGACGGTGATTGGGATGCCTGGTGGACGCAGCAAGATGGTGAGGATTTGTACAGATATCTGAGGACTCTAAAAAATGATTTAGTTATTAACAACCGCGTTGGTAAACGACTTCCTGGTGATGGAGATTACGGCACTCCGGAACAAGAAATACCGAGCACGGGTATGAAGACGATTTGGGAAACCTGTATGACCATGAATGGATCATGGGGCTTTCATGCAAAAGATTTCAATTGGAAATCTACCCAAACATTAATCTCGAATCTGATCGAAACATCTTCCAAGGGTGGGAACTACTTGTTGAATGTAGGGCCGTCACCAGAGGGTCTCATTCCTCAGGCCTCGGTAGAACGTTTGACGGAAATGGGTGATTGGTTAAAAATTTATGGGGAAAGTATCTACGATACGAAAGCTAGCATCTTTGTGGATCATTTCTCATGGGGCTATTCGACAACTAAGAATGGGAAAGTGTACCTTCACGTATTAAATCAGCCTACTGATAATAAAATCACCCTGCCAAAATTGATAAACAAAGTGAATAAAGTTTCATCTTTGGCAGATAGCTCTGAAATATTAAACTACACATTAGGTGAAGAGATGGTCATATCTTTGCCCGCGTCACACCCCAATCCATATGCTTCCGTATATGTCATTGATGTGAATGGGCAACCAAAAGTCGATATGCCTGAGAATTTAGCTGCAGGCAAGCCAGCAACTGCAAGTAATGTCTACGAGAATAGTGCGAGTTATGATGCTTCAAAAGCGGTGGACGATGATTACAGTACACGATGGGCAACGGACGATTCTAATAATCCGCAAATGCTTGAGGTGGACTTTGGGCAAGATACAACATTCAATAAAGTGTTGATTGACGAGTGGGTCCATAATAACGTCCTTCGTATTTCTGAGTTCAAGATTCAATATTGGAACGGAACAGAATGGAAGGATGCTTACAGCGGTACGACAGCCGGCCCGAAAAAAGCGGTGACATTTGAGGCGGTAACAGGCTCGAAGATTAGATTGAATATCCTATCTGTATCGGGGTGGAGTGGCCCGACGATAAACGAGTTTCAAGTCTATCATACTGATGTGAAAGTTAGTGGCATAACAGTAGACAAACAACAGCTTAACTTATCGGTTGGTCAATCAGGTCAACTTCAGTCGACTGTTATACCGAACCATGCATTGAATAAGAATGTAATTTGGTCGAGCAGCGACGACAAGGTTGCCTCAATCGAAGATAAGGGGAATGGCATATCCATCATCCATGGATTAAAAACAGGAACAGCCGTTATTACGGTTACGACGGCTGATGGAATGTTTACGGCGACAACGAATGTCACAGTTGCAGAAAGTAATAACGATGAAATGACTACGGTGCTAACAGCTCCTAGTTCCACATTGGCAGGGCGACCTTTCACTGTTCAAATCGATTTGAACCATGTGAACAAAAAAATGTTTGGCCAGGATATCACATTAGATTATGACGCTTCGGTAATGAAGTTCGTTTCCGCGAAGTCGATCAAAGCGGGAAGTAACCTATTAGAGACGACGAAAGATCATGAAGGGAAACTTCGGCTGATCGTAGCAAGTGAGGGCGCAGACCATGGCATCAGTGGGAATGCATCGTTGATCGAGCTAACATTCAAAGCAAAAGATGTGAAAGTGACCAAGTCTGGCACAATTTCTATAACAAGTGCAACATTAGGGGACGAACTAGGGACGGAGACGAATGCGACTCCATCCGCGATTCAAATTGAAATTAGGGCTGTACCTACAGGCACTCCAGGCGATATGAACAATGACGGCAAAGTAAGTATCGGTGATTTGGCTATTGTAGCTGCGAATTATGGTAAAACGAAGGATAGTGCTGATTGGAATCAAATCAAATCGGCAGACGTTAATGGTGATGGCATCATTGATCTTATTGACCTAGCTACAGTTGCTAAGGCCATTGTGAAGTAGGTTGGAATTTAGAAGCTTAATAGAAGTTTAATTCGAGTTATTGGGAAGTTAGGCACGAACTTAAATGATTTTCATTTAAGTTCGTGTCTTTTCTTTGTTGCAAATGATATAAACAATGCTCAAGTATCATTCCCGAATCATTTTAGAATTCAGCATCTTTATTCATCTCATAAATCTCGAATGTATCTTCACGTATTTCAATGGCTATAACAGTATCATCTTTTTTGAAAAATTGAACATGGCCTGCGAATACGGCATACCTCCTGGTTGTTGTGCTTTGTCAGTTRAGATAACTTCTTTCATAACATCAATCCTCCTATGAATAAATTATAGTAGTTTTTCCATTTTCGAGATATCACCATTGATGTTAGCAATTCTTCCTTATTTAAACAAGAAATAAAATATGTATTACACTAACCTGTCCGTTAGCTTAATAAGCAAAAAGAGCAGTGAAGTTAACGTCGCAAAGCCCTTTTTGTATTGATTAATCAGAACATGAGCTGCAGCCGTGCGATAATGGTCGTAATCGTTGGTAAGCGACAATCACAGCACGTCCTGACAACTATCGTCAAACGGTCTTGTGATGTGCAAATCTAAACGTTTGTGAGTAGGGAGAAATCGGTGTAGGGGGCTTGATTTGCTATAATGGATTTGTGCAATATAACACACCCGTTGGAACTTGGCACCTATAATCATTAGGAGGGATTCGATGTCAGACTTAACAAAGGCCATTCTGATCGCAGCACAGGCTCATGACGGACAACTAGACAAAGGAAATAACCCCTACATACTTCACCCACTTCGGCTGCTAACAAAAGCGAGTACAGATAGGATGAGAATTGTAGCAGTGCTTCATGATGTAGTTGAGGATACTGACATGACATTCGAAAAATTAAGATATGAAGGATTTGATGAAGAGATCATAGAAGCTCTCGATTGCCTTACAAGACGGCAGCATGAAACATATGATGAATTTATTGACCGTATACAACCTAACACATTAGCCAGTGC
>NZ_JBFUHJ010000048.1:0-27122 GCF_056402455.1 Paenibacillus sp. P4_A7
ATCCTATTGGTTTCCAATTCAAAAAAAGTTCGATTTGTTATTTCTGTTGAAAATATGTACAAAATCTACTATAATGTAGATTGATTTTATTTGTATTTGGAAAGGAATTTTACGATGAGCGAAAACAACAATTACCGTGTTTTATTGTATTATAAATTTGTAGAAATCCCAGATGCAGAGCTGTTCGCCGCTGAACATCTTGCATACTGTAAAGAATTAAACGTGAAGGGCCGCATTCTAATTGCCACTGAAGGAATTAACGGAACACTATCCGGTACATTTGAACAAACAGAGCAATATATGAACGACCTTCGTGCGAATCCATTATTTTCAGATATCGTATTTAAAGTAGATGATGCTGAAGGTCATGCTTTCAAAAAAATATTTGTACGATTTAAGAAAGAGCTAGTAACACTGCGTTACGAGAAGCCTCTTGATCCAAACACACTTAGCGGGACACGTCTCTCCCCAAAAGAGTTTCATGAGTACTTGCAAAGAGAAGATGTTATTGTTTTGGATGGCCGCAGTGACTATGAATATGATCTTGGTCATTTCCGCAACGCTATTAAGCCAACACTTGAAACCTTCAAAGAATTTCCGGAATGGCTTCGAGACAATATGCAGGAATTTAAGGACAGACCGATCCTTACGTATTGTACAGGCGGTATCCGTTGCGAGAAGCTTACGGGTGTAATGTTAAGTGAAGGATTTAATAATGTGTATCAGCTTGAAGGCGGAATCGTCACCTACGGTAAGGACGAAGATGTACAAGGCAAGCTGTTTGACGGAAAATGCTACGTTTTTGACGAGCGTACTTCCGTTACCATTAACCATACTGACGAAGCTACAGTCGTAGGTAAATGCCATCACTGCGCTGAGCCTGCTGATATTTATATCAATTGCGCTGATGATTCGTGCCATCTCCAGCATATCGTTTGTAAGGAATGTGAAGAAAAGCATGATAGCTTCTGCTCGGCAGAATGCGAAGAGCATGTTCTCAACTTAACCTAGAAAAACGTAAAAGAGGTAGATCTCCCTAATGGAAGATCTACCTCTTTTTATGCTTTTCTAAATGATGGGGAATTGTTTGTTCTGACCTGATTTAATGATTGCTTCTTCCAAGTAGGATCGGTACAAAGGTTCATCCGGTACTTTAGCTGCTAATGCTTCGTAGTAATTTGCCACCCTCTGATAATAATAAGGGTTTACATCCGGCGCTGTAATGAGCCCCTCCGGCTTCCAACGATAGGTTTCAATGCGATAAGCATCTGCTTTATCATGTGTCCACAGCGCAAGCTCACAAACACCGTCCCTGCCATTTAAACCGGGCATATCTTCAATTTCAATTCGACTATATAACGTACCCTCTTCCATTAATCGGTGAAAGCCCTGGTGCGACCATTCGAAAATATCAAGCTCCGCAACGTTCCAGTCCGCTTGCCAACCAACAATAAGGTTTAGTTGATTAGGCCTTACTATTGGAGCTGCCCAAAAATCTCTTATCCCTATCCCTTTGCCCTTCATTTCAAAAATACGATACCAATTATTCCCGCTTCGCTTCAGCGTCAAAATATAAGGCTCGCCTTCCAGGCAATAAGCTGTCGTAATTTCTCGATCAGAATCACCATCCACGTCTGCAATCAGAATCGCTGGCTGACTGACAGGTCTATTCAGCTCAATGATCTCCGCATTAGGGGGAAGGAAATTACGCACGATAGACTCATACTCTACAAAGTTGCTCATCATCATCCCTCTTTTCCAATTAAGCTTCAGAAAAATGTATGTGAAAAACTTACTGAAAAGAACTAATTTCATTTTAGTTTGGGAACTCTATATCTGTAGAAGGTGTAAGTCCATTCTAAAACAAGGAGGAATTGAAATGGCTCGCAACAAAAACCGATCCGTCCCTCAAAAAAACGAAGCCTATGTGACAAGCTCTAAGCAAGCGGAAAATAATCTTGCAGCTTCGACTAATGAAAACCGTAACCAGAAAGGGCATATCCCGAATAGCCCTTCTACAGGATAAACATCAGTTCTCTTCAGAACATAAAAAAAGGACGGTGCGCAACATATAGCTCTGCGCACCGTCCTTCCTTTCTTATAAGGTGTTCCAACGATGCCTGAATTTCTCTAATCTCGGGTGTAAGTTTAATGGCTGCGAAGTCAAGATCAGCCTAATTTTCACAATCCATTCTTCAAAGGAAGAATAAGAAGCAAACATATTCGCAGTCTCACCCGTTACATATAAAAAATAGGGTGAAGGATACTTATCTTGGAAATGACGCAAAGCAGAATCGATCGGTGTATATTTCTTCCGTTTTCCTTCTAATCGTTCAACAATGACGTTTGCCCCACCTTTTTCACGCTTCCATTCATGAAGTCTATCCTCACGTTTAAAGTAAGCACTGACTGGAATTTTCGTCATTCGTCTGACGGTCTCATCATGTAAAGGATAAAGGACAAGCTTAGCAAATGATCGCTCCGCAGCTACTTTAGCTGCGAGCTCCAGATCCTCATCCGTAGTATCCTCAAAGGAATCATAATAAATGAGCGTACCCTTTAGCTCCTCCTTCGGTGGTTCATAGCCAAACGGTACCTTGTTAATATTTGTACTCATGGGCTTAGCCTCCTATGGTTTGTCAGTAGACCCCTCCTCTATATTATCGCCAAATTCAGTTAAACCATTTATAGCTTTTTATAATCGCTCTTCATTATTTTTTTGACCAAGCCTGCCCACTTATTATTTGAAGGGCAGTACTTCTTTGCTACTTTATCTATAGTTTTAAGGCCCTTTCCTACATAGCTCTTTGAGAGGAGCTGTCCRAACTTCAAGACACTGTCACTCTTCGTTTTAAAGCTAAAGGCCCTATTATGTTCATCRCCATCAATCGCATTCAGTCCAAATAGATTATTTTTGTTTTTAGCAAGCTTGCTCTTACCATTGCCACTTTCTAGCTTCATTACTGCGATGGTGAAATATGCATTTATTCCATATTCTTCTTCGATTTCAAGAATGGCTTCCTCTAGGTCATAATCAGCAAGTGCAGTACCTTCAAATATTTGAGCAATATGTTCTACTGTTAATCCTGAATCAGATGCTACAACTGATGTTGGTTGACTAGGAACTGACTCTTCCTCATGATCATTCGTTTCTGGATCATTTATCTTTTGCACTTCCATTATTTTTGTATTCATTTGCTTGGGTATAACGTTATGTATTTCGTTCACCTTTTTTTTGCTTTCGCTAAAGGATTGTATAGTCACTCGTGACTTAACAGCTTTATGATCAACCAGCTTAGCATATCCGCCGTGGATATAACCTCCGTCCTTCAATTGCAGCCAGCCATTTTCTGTAATCGTTAAAATCTCAATTTGGTCACCTTGCTTAATGGTCTTTAGAATCTTGGACTTTGCATTTGATCCTTCACGAATATTGAGGTAATAGGCAGTAACTTCGTACGTATCAAGAGGTGGTTCAGCTGCTATTATATCTGCTTTGGTCTCAGTAACAGGCACAGGTGCCGGCTCGAGTACTGGCTCAGTCTTTATTTCCAAGGTTTGTGGAAGTGCAGTTTCCGTGATCGGCATGGGAGCGATGGTCTGGACAAACGGGAGTTCTTTCGGAGCAGATATTTGTAAACTTTCGGTCCATTTACTACCTGGCACCAAATTATCCTTCACATCTTTGTCGGTAACGGTTTTAAATTGCAGCCCTAAAGTAAAGAGTACGGCTAAACTTAACACATATACGAACATTTTTTGGCTCGTTTTTTTTCGCATGGCTATACCTCTTTCCATCGTTTTTTTGGTGAAACCAATTGACAACCGAGGTTATTAGACAAACTTTATTGGAAAACAATCCAGTGGGACGGTCTGTGTTGAGTATATGATGGTTAGTCTCATGTCAGAAGAGTTTTTGTCCTTTTTAAAAGTGAGAGATTACTCATTTAAAATAAAAAACTTCCCTCGTCTGAGGGAAGCCTTAGATTTATGTAGATTAATTAGATTTAATTCCTGATGCATGAGCGGCAATGATACGATCCATTTGCTTGTTCCAGGCTTCATCTTCGGTGCAGCGCTCAGGATGTGATTCAAACCAGGCGATAGTACGTTTAATGCCTTCGCTAAATGACAAATTTGCTTGGAAGTCTGGAACCGCTCTTTTTATTTTAGTATTATCAAAAACGCTGCTTACCGCTTTATCTCCTAGCAAACCGCCTTCAAGCTCTGGATCATGTGATATGAGAAAATCGGACGAAATATGGACGAGCTTTGCTTGCACGCCAGCTGCAGCACCAATCGCTTCATATATTTGATTCCATGTGAGCACTTCGTCAGAAGTGATATGATAGGCTTCTCCTATTGCCTCTGACTTGCCTAGAAGACCAACAAAACCTTTTGCAAAATCAGTGTTATGAGTCATTGTCCAAAGAGATGAACCGTCACCATGTACAATAATAGGAAGGCCTTTCCTCATACGTGATACGATTGACCAAGGATGCTGCCAGCTATTTAGAGCTGCCGGGATCATGGTGTCCCCATAAGTGAAAGAAGGTCTTACTATCGTAACCGGGAATCCAGAGACCGCTTGCTCTGCAACCAACAGCTGCTCACAAGCTATTTTATCACGTGAATATTGCCAATACTGATTTTCTAGCGGTGTGCCCTCTTCTGTTATCACATAGTGTAGTGGAGGCTTCTGATAAGCAGATGCGGAGCTTATGAAAATATACTGCTTCGTTCTCCCGCGAAATAGTTCAATATCGGCTTGAACATGCTCAGGAGTAAATGCAATCCAATCAACAACTACATCAAACTCTTGCCCCGCAAGCGCAGCAGCAGCTCCTTCGGGATCGCGAATGTCTCCCGTTATCACTTTAGCACCTTCAGGAACAAAATCATCTCTCTTACCACGGTTGAACAAATAAAGCTCAAAACCTCTTTGTAACGTAAGGGAGGATACCGCTTCACTTATCAAGCCAGTGCCTCCGATAAACAATACCTTCATCTTCACATCGCTCCTAACTGCATTCTCTGCTTTACGAATCTCCTGCACTACTACAACTTTGCTGAGATGGCTTCGATTCTTCTTATTCTACTCTACTTTCCCCTTATCCTTCAGTGTATCAATTAAAATATCAAGCTTTTCTATGATACGTTCATCGTTATCAAGCTTCTTCTTAAGACTTCCTGAAATATTGATTACAGCCAAAACAATAATTACATAACTAATAATAAACACAGCAGCAGCCATGAAATCTCCTCATTTCTTAAAAAAGTAAACTCTCCCAAAGGATACTCTTATAGATCTTTATTAATATAAAAAGGTCGTAAAACTTTGTTTGAAAGTTTGATTGTATAATGTACATTCAATCACTTTATAATCCATATTTATATAGGTTTGAATGGAAATGATACAGTCAAATAAAAAGGAGCTGCTCAATTTTATGCAACTCCTCTCTTTTACTATTGGTATTACAAAGATAAATTAAGTTTTAGCATGCGATAGTTATTCTTTATGTAATTAACACCCGAATATAGAGTTAGAATTAGTGCTATGTACATCAGTATTTGATCGATTCGGAAATCTGTGATAATGCTAATTGATCGATTATTTAGCAAAACGGCTGCAATAGCAATAACTTGAAATACCATTTTGATTTTGCCAAACTGATCCGCTTGCAAAGCGATTTTTTGAGACGAGGCTACGATTCTAATTCCAGTAATTATAATTTCTCTAGCTATAATAGCAAATGCAATCCAAGAATAAATTAACTGCTGGCTTACCATTAAGATCAACGCTGCTGAGATGAGTAATTTATCAGCTAATGGGTCTAATAGCTTTCCCAAATTCGTAATCTGATTGTATTTTCTTGCAATATGTCCATCTAACTTATCAGTGACTGAGGCAAGTATAAATACTGCTGATGCGTAGTAAATTCCAAAGGATTCTACGTGTTGGATGATCACTGATTTTTTGATTAACCATTCAGGATATATCGGGAATAGTAAGATGAAAATGGGGATTAATAATATTCTTGCAAAAGTTAACTTATTGGCTAAATTCATATGATGCCTCCTTAACAGTATTTCAACCATTGTACCATATAATGGTTGAACCGAAGGCTGCTTATGTTTAATTTCTCAATAATTAACGTTTTCTTACATTACCTCATGTGTTGGTGTGCCTTGATGAAAGAACATTTGCCATCTTCCATCACTCAACTTCCAAATTGAACTGCGCAAAGTATGTTGCATCTTAACTTCATTGAAAATGCGGTAAGTGGTTAACACGGTTTCTTCTGACAATGGATATATTTCAAATTGATCTAGGGTCATTTGTACAATACCTATTCCCGCTCCTCCAATACCATCACTTTTACGCCAAACGTTCCCTGAGCTTCCAAACTCAAAAAAATCGTCAGCAAGTAGTTTCAATAATTCTACTTGAGATGTTCGAGTTTCTGGGAGTAACAACTTCTTTTCTAGTTCCAGCAATTGCTCTTTCAACGAAGATTTATTATCCATATTTCAACACCTCATTCAGGAATTCAATACTAATTTATTCATTGCCACGGGGTATGAATACCCTCCACTTCATCAAATCCACTACTTATTGCTCCATAAATGACATCTCTGATCCCGTTATATGATAGCCTTCCTCATCATGGGTAATAACTCTTATATAGTTACTGTTTGCATCAATGATCCATACCGTGTCCTTATCAATTTGAATGGTAGAAATCTGCTGAGGTGTTGGATATCCAGGTATTCCATGAACATTTACTGATCGTGTACTTTGATTATTGAGGGAAGTTATTAAATGATTTACTCCCCAGATGGTTAGAATCGTAAACCAAATCATTATGATAAGTGCAAATATTTTATTATTTGTCATATCACTCTCTCCTAATATATTAGCCTTGTATAAATCATTCATCAGCTAACGAAATTTTAACAATGATTGCCCATCTAACCTTTTTCAACATTTCAGGCGTCAAATCTACTGTTTGCATTCCATTTTGGTCTGAAGCTTGCATTCCCCATACTGCAATTTCTTCATTTTCAGAGAAACTTTGACCTTCATTACTAAGTACGATTGGCATGCTTGATACTAATTTAGTGTTTGCTTCTATTTGAAAATCAGTGCTGGTTGTTGAGCCTCCGTTATTTATAAAAGCGGACGATACTGTAAAATGAGTCTTTTTCACATTAGATGTTTCTTGTTGTTTTTTTACTGAAATGATAAATTCACCGTCAAAAACATAATCGCCGCTTTTCAAAACTTGATTTAATGAACCAATTGATTGACCCGTTTCTATCTTCTCTCCATTCTCCCATACCTCAAACTTAGCTCTAATCGACTTTTTATCCCCTTTATAATTCAATTTAATACCACCCGACATTAATCCAAGAAAGGACTGGAATTTCTTTGAGTCGCCAGTGAATAAATCAAAAGGTTTCACTTTCAGAGTGCCCTCATTCTTAGAGTCCGATTTAGAACATGCGGTAATTGCAGCAGCAAGAACGCAAAGACAACAAATCAATATCATTCTTCTCATTTTACATTTTCTCCTTACCAGTAAGAATTTCGAGTGTGGTTTAGAATAACGGAAAATCAAATTGTCTAGTCTTTTGGTTTTTCGGTAGGTGAGAGCTTATAGCTAAATTCAGAAGTCGAATTATCTACAAACCATCTATGCCTAAGCTTAAGAATATCTCCATCACGCTCGATTACTTGAAGTCCGTCCCATTGATCAAAGACCGTGTTTGATGGTTCCATCGTTCGGTAGATTTCTATCTTTTCTTCATCCAAAAATTCATCAGCTAATCGTGTCACTTTATTCGTTTGTCGATCGATCAGCGTCAACCATCCCGTGTCATGCGGTCTAACAACAAGATAGGACTCATCATAATACTCCACTTGAAAAGAGGCATCTTCATACCCGGTAATAGCTTGCAAGTCATGTTTTGCTAATGTTTTACCTGCTTTGTCTACTTCATATAAGGTTGTTCCATTCATCAGTAGAGCATTTTTGTTTTTAGACCAATCTATATTTCGAATAGGATGAAGTCCATGATAATACACTTTCGATTCAAAAGTTATTTGACCGTTTACTAGTATGATCTTAAAAATGTTATCATTTATGTGCGGTTCCCCGAAATTATCTTGAATAATTAACAAGTCTACACTTGATGACATCGAATCGATAGTCAAAGTAGCGATCTCAATTATTTTTGCATTTGTAATCGTAACAAACTTTGCTGCATCTGCATGAGTAGAAACATGTAGTTCTCCGCTTTTACGATTCAACCAATAGCTTTTTCACCCTTCTCTGCATATAAGTACTGGTTTTTAAAGGTTAGATTAACACGACGTTCTTTCGCTATCCAATCTACTTGCGCTCCAAGCGCCTCAGTCACGAACCGAACAGGAACGTATACAACACCATTTTTATTCTTCGGGATAGCCGCCATCGTGTACTCTTTTCCATTTACTATGGCATACTTACTACCGAGCTTCATTTCGATATGAGTCGTAGGACTATTGATAATAATATGTTTCCCTTCAGAAATCCAAGTTGTTTTACCATTCATTAAAGCTCCGGTTTCCCTCAAAGGCAAGTAAACTGTTCCCTTTTCGAGGAGTGGAGGGTTCTGAAATTCTTCTGTACGGTATTCATTGGTTGTTACAATAATCGGTTTAGTCGCTGCGCTTGCTTCCTTCGTTAAAGAAGACCCTCCTAAAGTGAAAATTACCATAGCTAAACTTGCCACAAATACAAACTTAAGTCGTTTCATTCTTAACCTCCAATTTCTTTTATCCACATAATCCTAAATTTGTTTTCTTGGCATTTATTTAAAGTTAGTTCTCAATCATAACCGCCTTTTGCCTTTGGCATAAGAAGATATGCCTCTTTACTCTCAACTATTTTTTGAATGTATTTTCTTAGCTCCAATAATTGCTTCGCATCACTCGTTGGCTCACAATACTTATCTGACCAAGAAAATGTTTTTGTTTGACCATTTATAAGAAGCTCCCAACTATCTTCACTAAAAGGTTTTCGACTACAATTGTTGTTAGATGGTACTAAATCTTTTGCTCCCATTATGTTTACTTCTCTCATTTCCTCATAAATACTGCGCATCTCATCCTTAGTAAAAATGATTTCTGTAGTTGCTGTTCCATTCATTATTAAATCCTTTGTAAAAGTATTCTGAAAGGTATTAATTTCATTTTTGTTAACCTCTCCGTATCCAAAACGAACACTGAAACTGAAAACACTAGGCATTTCTTCAGGCATCTTGTTTTCTAGTGCTTTTTCACAACCAGTCATTATTAAAAGGAATATTAAAATCAAAAAGCTATTTCTACTCATCAAGTCACCCCCAATTATTCATTATTGCGTCCACTCCATCATATGCAATCGTTTCTTTGTTACATTAAGCACTGCAACACAGAAACTGCCGTCATCCTTTGCTTTGTAGAAATATAAATCACCTTTCCCATACTCAATGGAATTATTTAGATATATTTTTTCATACTTTTCTTTTTCATCTGAATAGATATCTAACGTCATTTTTTTGAATCGTGATACTCTACCATTAACGAGACTTATTGAATTTTCATCTATTGGTTGCCAAAAATTTTGGTTTTTGAGTACATTTATTTGCTTATCCCTGTACTCCAAAATGAAGAATCCTTCTCCATCACCATTGAAGCTTGGCGGACTTTCAATAACTACCTTCAGTTCTGCTGGCTTAGGGATGGTTATTCCCCAATTCTTTTCCCACACTTCGTAGTAAGTATCATATTGGGCATACGCCAGATAGCCTATTCCGATTATTATTGCAAGGATGACAACGCTACCTATCGTAACTGTTCTCTTTTGCATGATTGAGTTTCTTCCCCCTAACTCATATTCTTGCTAATACGTAAATTATACTAAATTCATACTAAAACTTCCCAATTAATAAAGACGGAAACGAATGACATTTGTTGCACTTCGTATGATAAACGAAAAGAGGACCTCCAAGTGAGAGGTCCTCTTCGTATTCAATATGTCAAAAACTCAACCTATTGTTAGTGATTGCCGTGGCTTTGGTTTTCAGATGTGCCACCACTTGGTTCTTTGTTACCGGATTGTACGCCACTAGGTCCTTGATTACCAGATTGCCCGCCAGGACCTTGATTTTCCGATCTAGCGCCGCCTCGGCCTTGGTTACCAGATTGGTTACCACCATGACTTTTGTTCTCCGATTGACCGCCGATTCTTCCACCATGACCTTGATTTTCGGATTTACCACCGCCATGACCTCGATGTTCCATTTGGCCACCACCATAGCCTTTGTTTTCGCCGCCACCAGCTCCGCCGCCTGCACCACCACCAGCTCCGCCGCCTGCACCACCACCAGCTCCGCCGCCTGCGCCACCACCAGCTCCGCCGCCTGCACCACCACCAGCTCCTGCGTTACCTTTTGCTTTTACTTTCGATTTCACTTGACTCTTCGCTCCTGTTTTTAGCGTAGAGTACGAATATGAAATTGACTTAAGTGTGTTCGCATCTACCGCGCCAGTCACTGGCAAGGAATTTTTCTACTGGTAATATTTAACTCCTCGAATTGTCTTAGGACCATATGAACCATCGATCGGTCCAGCATAGCTGCCTAAAGATTTCAACATGCCTTGAATGACGTATACATCCGGTCCTTTTGCTCCCTTGCCAACAGCAAGCGCCATATGCGGTAGACTCATCATCAACATTAATGCAAGAAATACTGCACCTATGTACCTTGCAGCAAGCCAGCTTTTCTTGACGCTTTTCTCGCGCGTATCAGTTGCCCCTTTGTTCTTTTGCATGCAAAATACACCTTCCTTTTTGTATATTTTTTAAATTACCACTTTACTATCCCCAAAATTTCTTTTTTATTACTTTTTTGGACCCAAAAAATGATAGGATTTATTTTCCAGAAACTCCTAGCTTGTAGTCAATTAAAAACAGCTGACACCAATGCTCCATCGGTGTCAGCTGTTCTTCTTCACAGTAATTATAGTATCCAATTATACCCGCTTGGCCATAAAAATATCTGGCTTACCAATCACAATACCTTACACTCTATCCATCATTATGTGACCATGCCCTAATTCAATCTCAATAAAGCCTGCCATTGAACGCAGTTGAAATTCGACATTACTGTTACTCCCTACTACCAATATATTCCGAATGTCCGCCGCATCCTCCCCTTGTAACGCAAACGCTTTTGTGTAAACAAACGTTTCTCTAAGAGTGGAATATATGGCGTTAATTAGCCTGTCATTATTTGGTCTTCCCATTAGGTTCATTATAATTGAACCAGTTGAACGAAGCTTTTCTTTCGTCATGTCAAAAAACTCTAACGTTGTTAAATGATACGGAGTACCCTCTTTGTTAAAAGCGTCCAATATGATGTAATCAAAGCTGTTAGGCTCTTCATTATCTAATATTTGGCGCCCATCCCCGATCACAACATTGTCCCTGTCATAGTCAAAAAAAATTCTACTTAGCTCAACTACCTTCTCATCAATTTCCGCCACTATAAAATTCTTGTCAGGGTAATGTCCGGCTATCGTCCCAACACCATGCCCTATAACAAACACCTTTTCGAACGAAGGTGCATTGCATTCCATTAAATGTATGATAGCTCTCGGATATTCTAACACGACACGTTTAGGATCTCTCAGGTCTATTGCGCCCTGTATAGCATCATCCGAAAACTGTAGAAACCGATACTTCCCTATCACTCCGTATAACTGTGCAGAATCATAAACGGTAATAACTTGCCCCTGGCTTAACTCCTGTGCTAGTTGATACAAATAGACGATCTCCTTCTATGTAAGGTGATTCCCGCAAGATCAAGAAGGACAGCTATTTGGCTGCCCCTCTATTATGTTGTTTATGATTGGCATGTCCCGCTATAATTAATTAATGACATAAATCTTTAACCATCTTAACATGTGGTATGTTTTCTTCTAGAAAGACAGTTGAGGCTACTTCATAGCCCAGCTTTTCATAAAAAGCAGCAGCTTGTACTTGACCGTGCAGCTTCGCTTTTGTAGCCCCTTTTTCGCTAGCAATAGCTTCAAGCTCATTCATAATGGCCTTGCCAAGACTATGTTTACGATACGCCGATAAGACGCAAACCCGCTCTAGCTTCGCCATATCATCCATTATCCGAACTCTACCCGTTCCAACCGCTTCATTGTCAAAATATACGAGAACATGGTCTGCGATGTCATCATACTCATCCAACTCCACTTCCTCATCAACCCCTTGTTCTTCGACGAATACCGCCTTACGAATTCGGAATGCTTCTTCTAATTGTGCCTCATTTTTTATACGTTCTGTTTGCATCATGCCACTTTCCTTCCATTAAAAGCTTCGATCTCTATGTATTATAATACCCTAATTTGACGAAAAGTTCTTCATCTCGGAAAAGAGAACTAACAGGTATCTATGACTAACTAGAGGAATAATAAGCTAAATAGATGAACTTTTTTTATCCAATATTAGTGCTATGCTATACAAGAGTTAGACCATTATACTATGAGGTTGGATGAGCTGTGTCCTATTTATCTGTAAGTACTTGGAGTTTACATCGATTAGCGGGGCCAAACAAATACGTATCATAGCCGGAGAATCAGCAGCCTTCAGATGAAATGTCTATTCAAATGTCCGCTTCCTCTCTTGTTGATTTAGCACAATATGCAGCTTCCAAGGGCGTTCAAGTTATTACGGAAAACTTCAAACCGCTTACCTCAACTGCTGAAAGCAGTCTGAAACTACTTGCTCTTACTGGTGAATCCGTCAGATTCATAACGGATTTCGGGAATTTTCACGGCGACGATAAATTTGTTGAAATCGCTGATACGGTGCCATTCAGTGTATCTGTTCACGCGAAGGCTTCCTACGATGAACAGGGTCTACCCGATGTATTGGAATTTATCTCTGGCCTCAAAGCGATTAAAGCGGCTGACTTTGATGGTGTGTATGTGCTTATCTACGACGGTCCTGGTGATATGTGGGAGGGTCTCGAACGAATTAAATCTTTAGTGAAACCTTATTTATAGAAAACGAAAAAGCTGACGTTGGTGGATCATATCCTTCGTCAACTTTTTTTTATTTTGTTCCACTATCAGTTTTGTTTACATAACTATTTTTATGTTACCCAATAGTCAAGGTGCAATCATTAATTACATAACAATTGTTATGTAATCTTTCTTTCTGAAATAATAGGTATTTTGGATGCAATGTTATTCATTGCATTTTTAAGCTGTTTATTGTCAATGTGAGTATAAATCTGAGTTGTTTCTATGCTTGCATGACCAAGCAGCTCTTGAAGCGTACGAATATCTGTACCACTGCGGATTTGCATCGTTGCAAAGGAATGTCGAAGCTTGTGACTTGATATACGTTTATCCGCCAAACCTGGCATTTCTTCCTTCAGCTGCTTGATTGTTTTATCAGCAACCGTCTGAATCATCCGGATGGAGAGTCTTCTACCGAACTGCGATACGAAGAACGGTTGCTCTTTCCCCTGCTTTGAATCTTTACGCTCAGCAAGAGCCTGGTTTAAAATCGCTTGTATAGCGTTAGGCAGCGGTATAACACGCCATTTACGCCCTTTTCCGAGAATATGTATGGATCCATCCTGCCTGAAATCTTGTATATTCATCCGATGAACTTCACCCACTCGCAAGCCCGCATACGCCATCAATAGAACAATAGCCACATTGCGGATATAGTACTTCCCATCTATCTTTTGAAGCAAGGCCTCTAGCTCATTCTCCTCCAAATAAACAGGAATTCTATTTTTCTCTTGCTTTGACTTCGCGATGAGCGTTGCCGGATTCCCTTCCAAATGCTCCATCTCTATTAACGCTTTAAAAAAAGATCGCAATGACGATAGCTTGCGATTACGTGCCTCATCCCCTGCTCCATTCACTCGACATTCGGAAAGAAATCGCATAATGTCTAATTTTGTAATGTGCTTCGTTAATGTTGGATGCACCGTGTGCAGAAAGTGATAGGTATCATTCATGTAGGCTTGATGTGTCGCTTTGGTCATTCCCTGATTTTTCATCCAAATAGAAAACAGCTCTATCTCTGTACCATAACTCTCCATAACCTCATGCTGTCTAATTTTCTATGCCGCCTCCGTCCAAGCGTAAACGGCTGTAACCATCCTTTGGCGGCGCAAGCTCGTTTCGCGGTGAAATATAGAAGAGTATAAGGGTGATTGTTATACTCTCCTATATTTTAAAAAAAGTTGAAAATGAACGCTTTGAATGTGATTAATGCCCTTCTATCATACTTKAAAAGTCCCTTACAAATCAAATTGCGTGAAATATGTATTTCACGCAATTTTTCACGACCCTATTTACTTCATATTTCACTTAAAAATGTGGCTTAATGCGTGATCTTCGCACCATAATCCGTTATATTTATGTTCACGCTATAATTTATTGGTATTTTACTAAATATGTTATCCCAGTCGTCTTTCACCTGATTCCAAACCTTCGGGTGTTGTATATTTAATAACCCACCAAAGCCGACGACATCCGTTTTGTATTTTTTTTGTATTTTTGCTAATCCTATCTTGATGACTCGCTTGACCTCTTGTTCCGCTGCTTGCTCTACTTTCTCCTTAAAAGCCGCATCAATCTTCTTATCGATTGTGAGCCAGTCTTCCATTATTCGCCCATCACATTGAATTTTCACTTCAAAAGATATTTTATCGTTATTGACATGCGAAGTTATTTTTCTCTTAATATCATCCACATCTACAGTAACTATTTTTTTCGTTTCTTCATCATTGGTTTTGACCAACCCAGCCTTACCGGCACTCAACCAATTAATTCCTAATAACTCCTCTTCATTTAAAAGTCCCCTAAACTTTTGTGTTTTTCCTTTTATAACAGCTGCACCGGAAAACTTAACTTCTCCATTGGCGGAAACAACATTTTGCAATAAATAGCTTGATCTTGTTCTCATTTCACTTATAAGCTTAGCAAACGTCATTGGAGGTAATATTTGAAGACTGCGATATCGATTCTTATTCATACTTACTAACCGAAAAGACGGAATAACCGAACTACCAGTTGCTTCTAACGTATTTCTCGCCTTTCCACTACTCATAAGTACGACACTGCTCAGCCTAATTTCGTTATCTCTCATAAAGAAATCCATAAGCTCGTTCATGCTTTGTTGCTGCGCTAACTGTTCATTAATGACGATCACTTTCAGATGATGTCCCATAGGAGGCCGTTCCAATCGAGTAGAAAACTCCCTTATCATTTGAAGAAGAGAGTCCCCCGTTTCCGTTATATTTAAGTATGGGTCTCCACCACCACTTGAGCTCCCGTCTTTACCTTCAGACTGTTTATTTACAATTTGTACGGTATATGTAATCAGATCTTTGACTGGCTGGTCAGAACCAAGCTTATTCAGCTTCTTCTCCAGCTTAGTCTCTTCTGCTACGTCAAGTCCCATTCCTACATAAATACTTAGATCTTCAATTTCATCCATACTCCAACAGCCCGTTTGAAATAATATAAGCAAGATGCTGAGACTAATTAAAAAAAAACGTATCCGATTTGAGTTTAGATTCATATTTGACTCCCTCTTCTCCATTTYGCGATCAGTAGCAATATGATAGGTATCAAACCAAACAAATACATTGAACAATTTCTAACGAACACTCCGAATCCGTATAAATCTTCAGCATTTTTTGGAATCATTGTAGTAATAAATACAAATGGCAGTAAACCAAACATACATTTGTTTAACTTCCACTTAAATATTAATGAAAGACCTAGAGCAGAAGCATAATAAGCGATCGTATACGAGGTGTAGATCTGAATGATCCAAATAACGAGCAATAAGGAGTCAAACCTTTCGAATATAAATCCTGACACTTCAAAACTGCGTACAAGGTCAAGAGTAGGCCAAGTTCGCGAGACTACTACATCAATGGACAAAGAACCGATAACCATAATGACGGTGATCAGATAAATAACAATTGGAATCATTGCACCGTAAACAACCGCCTTAACTGCACGCTTAGAATCGTTCATAAATGCCGTGAGGATTAATATGATTTCAATTCCTGTAAAAGAGAGGGTTGTAGTACTGGCACCCTTCAAAACGGGTATGATATTTTCACCCAACATAGGTCTCAGATTATTTATGTCAAAAGTTTTCAATCCCATTAAAATGACAACCAAAAAAATGACAACAGTTATCGGTAAAGCAAGTTCACAAAAACGAGCAATGGGATTTATACCGCCTGTTAATAAATATAGGCTGACCCACATAAATAACATGATAATCGCCCAGGAGGGTGTCCCTTCCAATAAGAACAAGCTGGTTACCTCGTTAAGTGCACGCAGCTGATATGCTGCTATAACCATAAAATAAACGATCATGATGAGACTCAAAAGTCCACCCATCCATTTCCCAATAATATGACGATTAAATTGATAGATCGTCTGATTCGGGTAGATTTTGGTTAAACTCGCCATAATGATGCCTGCAGTAATTGCTAGTACTCCACCAATGATGACAGAAATCCAAACATCGGGTGTCCCTACCTTTTCCACTAATAATCTTGGTAAGGTTAGTATTCCTGAACCTAACATTAAGTTCGAGATGATAACAGCCACCTGAACACCTGTAATTCGATCCTTAGCTCCGATCAAAGCAGTTGCCTCCTTCCTATAAGTTTTTATTTACCCTGTCTTTTAGGATTTTTGGTATGCATCATTTCCGGCCTTCTCTTCATCATAAATATAGGAACACGCACAATAAAATCCTTCCAATCTCTTAGACGATAAGGAACAGCCGGGCTGGCATAATCCACTCCGAAGCTTTTAAGCTTCGTGACATGTGCACCTAGCAGCAAGCAAAACATTACAACACCATATAACCCAAATGCAGCTGCGAAAAACATAGCTACAAAACGTAACATTCGCAACGCCGTACCAGCATTGTATGAGGGAATGGCAAATGAAGATAGTGCCGTAAGTGCAACCACTATAACCAGAATTGGGTTAACGATACCTGCCTGCACAGCTGCTTCCCCAATTATCAAGCCTCCTACAATACCCATCGCTGGTCCAATTGGCTTGGGAAGTCGGAGTCCTGCTTCACGTAATATTTCAATGGCAATCTCCATAATTAATGCTTCAACAAGCGAGGAAAACGGAACACCTTCTCTCGCCCCGACGATGGAAATCGCAAGCTTCGTCGGAATTAATCCAGGGTGAAAGGAAATAAAGGAAATGTACATAGCAGGAGCTAAGAGAGATACAATTGCAGAAAAGAACCGTAGTATCCGTAACAACGTCCCTGCCATCCATCGCTCATAATAATCCTCGGGAGACTGCAATAGCATACTGAAGGTTACAGGAGCGATCAGGGCAAAAGGTGTACCATCTAACAGGATGCCAACTCTCCCCTCCATCAAAGCACCCATAACTCTGTCCGGTCTTTCCGTGCTCTGCACTTGAGGAAAAGGACTTAAAAAATTATCCTCAATTAACTGTTCTACATAACCCGACTCCGGCACGTTATCAATATTAATTTTGCTAACACGCTTTCGGACCTCTTCAACTAAATCAGGGTTAGCAACATCCTTTATATAGGCAATAATCAATTCCTTCTTGGCCCGTACTCCCACTTGCATACTCATTAGAACTAAGCTCGAGTTTTCACCTTGCTTTCGCATAAGGGCTAGGTTGTCTGACAAAGATTCATTAAACCCAGCACGCGGCCCTCTGACTACGGATTCCGAAATAGGCTCTTCTATACTTCTTGTTTTCTCTTTAGAGGTACCCAAAATAATGATTTCGCTAAATCCATCAATAAGTAGAGCAGTTGAACCCTGCAGTACCTTTGGAAGCATTTCATCCATGGTTTTAGCTTCTGTTATTTGACTGATTGTCAAAACCTGATTGATTAGAAACGACTTCGTTATTGTTTCTGCTTCGCTATCAAGGGACATTAAAGCTCTTAAAATATGTTGGTCAATCAATTGATTATCGACCATTCCCGTTACAAACACGATCGCAGCTGAAATTCCGGTACTGCCAAGTGCAAACTCTCGAAGCGTTATATCGGAATGATCCTTCATCTGCTCATGAATGATCGCTATTTTCGGTAGCAATTTAGAATTCATCTCGATCACACTTCTTCCAATTTATTGAGCCATTTGAAGATGTATAAAATGAAGAGTGGAACAATAAGCGTAATTGCTGCTTCAACAAATACTTTCCAGTTTGGAATATGTTCTACTATTGCTTTAATAAACACACCACCACTCCTGATCATAAACCAATATCGATTAGTGGGTATTTTTTCCGTTAAAGGATAGAATTATTCAGCTAAATACAATGGAGTATGTTAAGGTAAATTAAGTTAAGGTTAGAAGTGTCTTTATTTTGGGGGCGATCTATTGGGGATATATAAGCACAATAAAATTCAATTAACGCTCATGTTGTTGTATCCATTAATAGTTTTATACTTAATGATCATATGCCCTTCTTTGAACTCTTGGATCGTTCCTGCCTGTATTGCATTGTTGTATTGCAGCCTATGGGGTGACCTGCGCTATTTATTCATGTCGAACTTATTAATGTGGTTAATATCGGTGCCTGTGTGGTTTTTTTTCATAGGGCAGACAAACGATGGTCGGGAACATTTCATAGCACATTTAGGAATCATATTCGTTGAATTTGTTTTCGTGGCATTACTGCCACAAATGCTATTCGTATCCGTTAGGAATTCAATTATAGAGAAGAAAATTCGAGAATCTCAAAGACGAGAATAGTCAAAAGGCCAACCAGTATACACTGGTTGACCTAGTCATACGAAGGGGTTGTCCCACAAGTGGAGTAATCTACTAATGGAACAGCCCCTTCTCTTTCTATATTATTATAATTCGGATAGTGTTACTCCTGCCGGTATAACGCTTTCCACTTGCTTACGAACTTCAACTTCATTTAGCTTTTCACCAAAAATAACGATTGTTCCTTTGTCCTCACGTGTGCGAATCAAGCGACCAATTCCTTGCCTAAGACGCAAAAGCATGTACGGCATATCCACTTCATCAAATGGTTGTGAAGCATCTTTCCGCCTCGCTGCAAATACCGGGTCGTTTGGAGGGAACGGCAAATCCCAAATAATGACCTGTGACAAGGATGGTCCTGGAATATCCAACCCTTCCCATAACGTTACCGCACAAAGTATACTCGAGACCTCCGTTTGAAATTGCTCGATTAGAAAGCTTATCTCAGCAGAGCCTTCAAATAAAAAGCGATGATTCTCGCTGCCCGAACGATGCTCCATCTCTGTTTTAAATTGCTCCAGCTGCTCCATCGAAGGGAATAGGATCAACGATCCTCCATCTGTCTGATTCAACAAACGCATCGTATGATCCACTTTCTCGATATGAGTCAACTTACTACTAGACGCAGGTAGTAGAACACTCATTTGCTGCTCATAATCGTAGGGGGACGGCACCGAGAATGATAATGAGTTCTCCACTCCTAAGATATCCATTAGATAGGCAAAAGAATGATTAACAGAAAGCGTCGCGGACGAGAATACGATCGGCATTTTACGAGAAAACACCTGCTCCTTCAGCACTTCCTTTACCCATTTCGGCATAATAACAAGAGAAATACCGTTGTTATCCTGTGTCACCCAGCTAATCGGCTTGTCTGGCCGCTTGAATAGGGACAAAGCAAACTGAATCATTTCCAAATGCTCTTCAACGATTTTTAGTTGGTACGAATCAATCGTGTATAAGCCGCCTTCGAAGACTAGCTCCTCTTCAATGACAGATAAAGCATCCTGAAGTCGATTAACCTCGCGAATAAGCTCCTCGTTCCACTCGATTTCTCTACGATCTGAAGCTGCAACCTTCATACTCTTCCTATTAATTAATTTGAACAGATGCTCACTCTGGATAATTGCGTCATCTACAGCTACTGCCGTATCCTCTCGAATCTCCTCATTCATCAGTCTCGTTACTATACTTTCGAATACAGCGTGGTTCAGCTTATAAGTTAGCGCTTGCTGGGCGGCCGTTTCAAGCAAATGGCCCTCATCAAATACAATAGAGCTATGCTCTGGAAGCAGTGGAAGTTGTCCTTCACGTTTCCTAGCTTCATAGGTCCAAACATGCTCCATATAGAAATCATGCGAACAGATAATAATATCGGCAGCCTTGCGATAATGATCGCGAGATAACGTTTGACCACAGCGATGACGTTGATCGCATACCAAACAATCCTGGAAAACATCCCAGCCTAGCTTATCCCATACTTCATCATTCAAGTTCGGATATTCCTTACGGTTTCCATAAGGATGAAAGCTTTGCATCGTTTCCGGTTTCTGAACAAAGCTTGGCAAACCTCGATAAATACTATCGAACAGCTCCGCATTGTCTTGACCCGAACGCGCATCATCTAGCTTATTCAAACAAATATATTGGTCTGCTGATTTACCTAGTCTTGCATCAATCGTTAAATCCAAATAACGCGCGAGCTTAGCAATATCACCCTCAGGCTTAACTAATTGCTCAATCAGTGATTCATCGGCGCAGGCAATTATTGCTGGTTTTCTCATATAACGCGCATAGCTGATCGCATACAGTAAATATACGAATGTTTTCCCTGTTCCAACGCCAGCTTCTGCAAAAATAATTTGCTTATCGGCATAAGCCCTCTCCAACTGGAACGCCATGTAGATTTGTTCATCTCTTATTTCGAATCCTGCTTCAGGAAGCTTTTCATAAAATACGTCTGCTATCCAGTCGCTTGCTTGTTGTATAAACGGTTGTTTTGGATCAAATTCAAAAGGATAATTGTTCACAATTACTTGCCTCCAAATAGTAGACACAAACGGCTGCGTATAATAACGCAGCCGTTTGTGAAAGTTTTGTATTCAAATCCATCTTCCTAAGAGACGGTTCATCCATACATACTAAGCATACATTCAAATATAGCATTTAACGATCTAAATAGTCAACCAATTGACCGATCTATTAATGCTTACTATAATTAACAGGTTATTCGGTGAAAGGAGCATACTGGTATGAAAAGCATTTTGCTCAGAGTTAAAAAGTCATTTCTTAAAATATCTGAAAGAAGCTTTCAAATCGCTATGATTGGATACGCACTAAAATGGCTCTTATTAGCAGGCATTGTTGGCATTTTAACGGGAAGCGCATCTGCTCTCTTCCTTTCGGGGTTAGAATGGGTTACGAATGCCCAGCTTGCCAACCAATGGTTACTTTGGCTGCTTCCTATAGGCGGAGCAGTTGTAAGCTACATATACTTTAAGGTCGGAAAAAATTCAATCAGAGGTAATAATCTTATTATAGAGCAGATTCATGAAGGAGATGGCTTTATTCCACTGCGAATGGCACCCCTGGTTTTATTTGGGACACTGGTCACCCATTTATTCGGCGGATCAGCTGGTCGTGAAGGTACAGCCGTGCAAATGGGCGGAAGCTTGTCCGACTTAGTAGGGCGAGTGTTTAAGTTAAGTCGATTAGATCGGAAAATCATCCTGATTTGTGGTATTGGCGCTGGGTTCGGCTCAATATTCGGGACACCTTTAGCTGGAGCTATTTTTGCAATAGAGGTACTTGCGATAGGCGTTATTAGCTATGAAGCACTTCTAGCCTGCTTTATCGCCAGCTATGTTGGTCATATCGTTACTAGCGCTTGGGGAATTCAGCATACTCATTTTTCAATGGGGACCATTCCGGAATTAGAAGTATTACTTATCCTTAAAGTAGTGTTCGCTGCCATCCTATTTGGATTAACAGCATTGCTCTTTACTGAGTTGACACATGCATGTAAAGCTTTGTTCACCAAATGGATTGCAAATCCTGTCTTGAAAAGCTTTATTGGAGGAACTATTATCATCGCACTCGTATATTTTCTTGGGACGCGTGACTATTTGGGACTTGGCATTCCGCTTGTTCATCAAGCTTTTCAAGAATCTGTGTCACCATTTACGTTTTTACTCAAGACGTTTTTCACTTCGATTACGCTCGGATCAGGATTTCAAGGCGGTGAAGTTACCCCACTTTTTGTAATTGGATCTACGCTTGGAAGTGCTTTGGCTGATATCCTATATGTCTCCGTGCCTTTTCTGGCTGCGATCGGATTCGTATCCGTCTTTAGCGGCGCGGCTAACACTCCAATTGCATGCTTTATAATGGGAATCGAATTATTCGGCTCTGAAGGTGCTGTTTATTTATTTATCGGGTGCCTCATTAGCTATTTATTTTCTGGTCATACGGGGATATACGGCTCACAAAAAATCGGGTTTCCGAAGTCCAGACTCAATCTGCGGACAGATCAAAATACGCTAGATGCCATTCGTGCAAATAAAAAAAAGGTCTGAATCCCATGAATGGGAATCAGACCTTTTTCACTTTAAAAGTACACCATATAAATGACAGCTGCCAGTATAATTCGATAAATCGCGAATGGTACGAGCTTAATTTTATTAATAAGCTTCAAGAAGAATCGAATGGAAATGAGTGCAAACACGAATGCGCTGATAAAACCAGCAATAAAGAATGGCAAGGAATCTAGTGTGAAGTACTGCCAATTTTTCGCTAATGACAGCATACTTGCACCCGCCATAATCGGTACTGCCATAATGAACGTAAAGTCAGCGGCAGCACGGTGGCTCATTCCAAGCAATACCCCTCCGGAAATCGTGGAGCCTGAACGAGAGAAGCCTGGCCACAGTGACAAACATTGAATAAGGCCGACTGTTAATGCCTGCTTATAAGTGATTTGATCAACCGACTCTATTTTTGGCTTCTTCGGACTAAACTTATCAGCGATAATCATAAATATAGCCCCGATGACAAGTCCTATAAGAACCGTTCCAATTGAAAATAAATACTCATCAATGTAATCCTCAAGCAATACGCCAAATACCCCAGCAGGGATAAGTCCTACAATAATGTGAGTAAGCTTAAGCTTCTTTTCTCCACTTCGTTTAACTACTTGTACTTCATTCCGCTTGAAAAACCTGCGCAACCCAAGCAATTCAATAAAGCGTTCGCGAAAAATAATTAATACCGCTAGTATGGATCCAAGTTGAATGACGATTTTGAACGTATTAGCAACGTACTTTGTTAATTCCTTTTCTGATTGAAGCCACATATCATCCACAATAATCATATGTCCTGTTGAAGAAACAGGAGCAAACTCAGTCAAGCCTTCCACCATTCCCAAAATAATCGCTTTTAAGATAGTTAAAAAATCCATACTATGAAATCTCCTTCATGTGCGTATGATAGATTCGATGAACAGTTAGATACCGCACGAATGAAATCATAACATAAATTAGCGTCGCCCACAAAAGCCACATGTTCTATTCCTTATCTAGTTCCACCTTCCTATTTCATTCATAGGAGCTCTGAATACATAGGTGAGTCGACATTTATCAGCCAAATCGTTGGCGGTAACCGCATTTTCTACATAACTCTTCAACAGCTTCTCTTCTGGAAAATCCGTCGTAGAGATTAGTCGCTCGCTCGTTCTCAATAATGTCAGAGAAATGTGTGTCATGGATATTGCCTAGATTTATAACGCCTTCTCCGTCCAAACAGCATGGAATTACGGTTCCGTCAATTAGTATACCCGCTTGATTGCGCAGTGCATGGCAAAACCCTTTACCGTCATCCTCAGGTTCTTTTAAATCTGGCCATTTGAACTCAGGATCTTGATTCAAATAAATACGGTCARCAATCTTCACGCCAGATCCGGGTATAAACTTCTCATCGATTTTATAATCGAGATTAAATTCTTTCTCTATCATTCCTAGGAGCTCACGATTTTTGTTCTTCTGCAAATTCGTTTCATTATCCATATCGAGATTCCATAGTCGGAAAGAAATGATCATTTTGGTACTTGCAATCGCTTCTCTTACGAACGCCAAAATTTCTGCCAAATAACCCTCTTTATCTTTAGAGCCGGCATGACCGTCAAAGCTGTGCAGAGAAAAATTAATTTGTCGTAGCGCTGGTTTATTAAGCAGCTTTGYTTTATTTTTCGTAATGAGTGTGCCGTTTGAGGTAATATTTACTTTAAAGCCCTTCTCATGACTAATATCGAGCAGCTGGTCAATTTTCGGATGCAGCATGGGCTCGCCCTTCACATGGAAGTAAATATAGTCCGTATGCGGTTTTATTTGATCCAATGTCTTCTTGAAATCTTCTACCTCGATAAATCCCTTCGCGCGTAAAGTAGGAGGACAAAAGCTGCAGGATAAATTGCAAATGCTTGTCGTTTCTATATAAAATTTTTTGAATTTTTTCATTTGAATTGAACCCCATTCTCTATTAGCGCAGTAAGCTTTACCCGCTACTCCATGCATCGATCGTATCTATGCTATTGCTATTATACAACGTAGAGTTAGGAAGTGCCAAAGAGGAATAACAGAATCCTTTGCTTATTCTCTCTTCTCTTCGCGTAAAGGCTTAATACCAATAGGAATTGCGTCTTCATTGGTAGGTATAAAAATAGCCTGAAAGGCTCCCTCATATCGGAAAATCTGTCCAATAATCGGATTTCGAACATCAACTATTATTTTGAAACAGTCTTCTATGTCGTCAAACCATTCAATTACCTCAGCACTGCCTGTCAACAAACGTGGAAATATAAATTGTAATCGTCCTTCATAAAAGCGCTGCTCACCAGAGCAAATCCGAATTCCACCGTTAGGCATAGCCTTCAAATCGAGGTCAACCGCCAAATGCTGTTTATTTCCTAAATAATCAACGATAACCTCTCTATCCCCGCTGTACACCATCGTAGCGTCAAAATGCCTAATCATTCRCGGAAATTTAAACTTTCGAATCCAAGTGACCGTTTCTCGGCCGTATGAATCGATATAAGCAAAGTTTTCGATAGAAAACGGAATATCCTTGCCGCCTTGCGGAAACATAATATGTCTAAATGTCCCCAGATATAAAAGGAGAGCTATTATTTTGTTGTACCAGATGTGCTTCATTATACCGTGGCCAATCGATGCCAATTGATCCTCACTTTTAAACCCAAAACGCTGCTGGATACGAGGATGAAGCTTGTAAAACTCCTCCCCTAACACTTGCTCATATATGGATCTCATATCGATACCCCCTTTTTATGGATAGGCTTAACTTTACGCTTACAACGGCTAGCCATAGGCAAATGCTGCTTCGTAAGATGGGCCGTAACACACAAT
The DNA here is from genome assembly GCF_056402455.1 of Paenibacillus sp. P4_A7. Classification (NCBI taxonomy): domain Bacteria; kingdom Bacillati; phylum Bacillota; class Bacilli; order Caryophanales; family Paenibacillaceae; genus Paenibacillus; species Paenibacillus sp. P4_A7. The sequence continues at coordinate 25,302 of NZ_JBFUHJ010000048.1, forward strand.
ACAATCATAGGTAAAGTTATGATAAGAGGATTAAATGGCTCACGAAGCATCTCTGGATTATATAAAATTGCAGGTATTAATAGAAACAAAAGTAAGGGGATTTGAACATATGTGATCCATCTTCTGCGATGAAAATAAGCAGTTAACAAGCCGAAACCAATCTCGCCAATGCCGAGCAGTATCACCATTATCTCTTCGAAGCCGGTGAACCAACCTATTTGCTGCATCAAGCTCAGCTCCCCCGCTTCTGGAAATAGCAACTTAGGTATAAGCCCCTGATAGCACCATAAAAACATTAGCATCACAACACTAAGATAGTGAATGATCGCCCTCTCCGCAACAATGGAAGGCGGGATTCGGTCCTCTAGCCATATCCGCAGCCTATCAAAGCTCCAAGCAGTTGCATACCCGAATAGTGGACGAAATAGGAAATGATCCAGTATTCGACCACCCCATCCAAACCTCGTCTTATAGTCATATAACGTACTAAATGTAACGCCTTTCTCGTTCTCCTTATATTTCCAGTAGCCTCCACCTTGCTTGATCAATGAGATCGATTGATTAGATGCAAACGATAAAGTGGAAAGCCGTTCATCTGACTTGTGCTGAAATGAGCTGCTCGTTTCTCCTGTTCCTTCTATGTTCAAACCGAATCCGATACGTGTCTGATACAAAAATAGTTGCTTATCTGAGTTGCAGCTGCGCGGTAAATAAAGAATATCTGAGAAACGAAGATCCMATTGCACATGTAAATCAGGCGTTTGTGTATGCTCCCAAAGCTCTTTAAGAGGAACTTTCATATCCATCTCAACGTAGATCAGTGCACTCTTCATTTACTTATTCTCCTCTCTCTACCGCAACAATCCCGTTTTCCAAAAAACGTTCCTTTAGGTCAGCGGATGGCAGCATGCATTGTTCCGTTTTACCGAACCAGCGATAGCGATTATTTGCTATCAAATCATAAATAACATTTCTCCAAGCAGTAGGAACAACAATAAACATATATAATAACGGCCATAATCCACCAAGCTTACGGAATACACGAAGAGCAGCATCCGATTTTGTAAAGTAACGCCCGTTTTGTACCATAACAAAAGTATCGATATCCTCCGTAGACAAATGTCCGTTTACTAGCAGTTTTTGCCCAACGATGGATTGAAGAGAGGCAAAGCGAAATGCTAATGTTCGATCACGCTTTGCAACAAATCTTGTTATTCCGTTACATAATAGGCACTTGCCATCAATTAGCAGTACAGTATAATCCTTATCACTTGAACTCTCTCGATTCATGCATCCATCCCTGCCTCTCACACTTATTTTAAACCCTATTATCGCCATCCGGCAGTTCCAACTTTCATAGAACAACATAGATAAGGGTACTACGAATCGTAGTACCCTTATTCTTTATTGAGTTCCTTTTCTTCTCTTTGAAATAAACCTCTTCGTTTCACCTTCTCAACCGCTTCCTTACTGCTGCGAACACCAAACTTCTTCAACATCTTGTTCACTTGGTTTTTCAGTGTGCTTTCTGCCTTGAACAGTTTTTTCTCTATTTGTGATTGCGTATATCCCGCTTCAATGAGTTCGTAAACCTCACGTTCCGCTCCAGTCAATTCTTTTAACTGCTCCTCACGTTTAAGCCTTGCTAGTTCCTTCAAGAGCGCATCCATCGGTGCGGAATGATAATAGACGTTCCGAATCGTTTGCGGAAGCTCTTGATAGCGTGTCTTATCTAAATAATGGATGGCACCGGCTGTAAAAGCTTTCGTCATGGACTGCTCATCAATTAGTGACGTTAGCATGATGATTTTAGCTGATGAT
>NZ_JBFUHJ010000049.1:0-40644 GCF_056402455.1 Paenibacillus sp. P4_A7
GAATAAAGACAGAAGTACATACAGAAAAAGATCTATTAAAAATGATAGGCGATGAGAAAGAGAAAATTCTTAAAGATGATTCATTAAAAAAAATATTTGAAGAAATTGATAAAAAGATAACTACAATCCCACTAAGAGAGTTTAGAGATTATTTATTTGAAAATAAAGAAATCTTGCCTGAACTATCAGACTTGAAGCAGTTTAGAAAGATATTATGGATTTCATATTTGAAGAGTAATATCCCTCTTTATCAAACTCTTATAGATGAATATCAAAGAGGTAAAGTCGAAATAAAAAAAATAATTGATAAGGCGCGAAATGAAAAAACTGAATGGGAAAATGTAATTGAAATATTTAATAGAAGATTTTACGTTCCATATACATTAAAGGTAAAGAACAAAGAGGATGCCGTCCTTAAGGACGAAGCACCAAGTGTGGAATATTGCTATAAAGATATTGATGGAAATATTGAAGATATCAATGGGGATTTGTTATTAAAGGTATTAAGTCAGGGTGAAAAAAGAGCTCTATACTTGTTGAATATTATTTTTGAAATAGAATCAAGAAAAAGGTTAGKGATAGAAACACTATTTATTATCGATGATATTGCGGATTCATTTGATTACAAGAATAAATATGCAATCATTGAGTATTTAAAAGAAATAACTGAAAGTAGTAATTTTTGCTCAATAATATTAACACACAATTTCKATTTTTTTCGTACAGTTCAAGATAGGGTTATGTATAGCAGTAAGTATAAAAATTCATATATGGCTATAAAAGAAAAGGAAAAAATATCCTTAGTTGCTTTAAGATACAATCATATTAGTAAACCATTTAGTGAGTGGAAAGATGACCTGAATGATAGTGCCAAATTAATAGCAACAATTACTTTCGCGAGAAATATTTCCGATCATATTGGTGAAACTGAAATATTTAATAGACTGACGTCACTCCTACATATAAAAACCGATAGCTATTCTTTAACAGTGAAGGATTTAGAGGGGATTTATAAGAACATATTTAGAGATTTGGATACTTTAATATTAGCAAATCATGAAAAAAGAATTATTGATTTGATTTATGAAGTAGCAGAGGGGATTGTTAATTCAGAGATTGAAATAGGACTCAATTTAGAAAACAAAATTGTTTTATCTATTGCAATTAGGTTAAATGTAGAAGTATATATGATTAATAAAATTAATGACCAAGGGTTTGTTTCTGGAATTAGAAAAAATCAGACCGCAGCTCTCTTTAAAAGGTTTAAAGAGATGTTCCCTGATGATGAAAAGAGCATCAAAATTATTGAAAGAGTGAATTTAATGACTCCGGAGAATATCCACTTAAACTCTTTTATGTACGAACCAATCTTAGATATGTCTGAGTTTCACTTAATACAACTATACAAAGAAATACAACAATTGATTGCTCAAGAAGTGTTAACTGAAACAGAAGCACAGGCAGCAGCTGGACAAGATATCAAATCTTAATGTGAGAGATTATATCATTTCTATAAATTGTGTAATTGAATATGTTTTATTCTAGTTTAGAAGTGAAACAGAATGTCACTGTACTTAATTAGAGTGTGGAAGTATGCATTCTAAAGTACCAGGGTTCAGTCAAAATACTATACGAACCATAACATGCTTCCGGTGAGATAAAGAATGGAGTTTGCCTAGTATGAGTAGTATAGCGTTGCAAACGAGTGTTGAAGTTTGGGAGTATTTATTGATGCAAGGGGGATTGGACCCGAAGTATTACGATGTGGCCATTATAGATGAAATGAGAGGGAAGCTAAAACTAAAGTCGAGTATAAAAAATGATTTCAAACAAGAGTTAGAGGTTAACCAGATTGAAGTCGAACAATTAATAATTGCCTTTTTTGAAGTGGCAGCCCCGTTTTCCGTCATGATGTCTGATCTTCTTGTGCAGTTTGAGAAATCGGGAGCGTTTAGATCAGCTAACAATTTGAAAGTGAGGTTTGATTTCGATTCGAAGGTAGACGCTTTGGAGTTTGATTTACAGCATTTTCGGTCCTGGCAAACGCAATTTATTTATGCATTACGACCTGTTAATGTGTACAAGGTCAATGTAGATGATTTCATTAAAATGTATTCTGATTTGCGAATATACTTGGATGTGTCCGGACGTAACTGGAACCCGCAGCATCAGGAAGTGAAGTTCTGGATAAAAGAGTACGACAATGGTTTTCTACCGAAATTCTCTCCTGCCTTCCTCTCGGTCGGAAATGCGGAATTCGATAAGGTGTTTGGCAGTCTGTATGAAGTGTGGCAGCAAGTGTGGGCGGACTGTCTCTATCATCAAATAACTAGAGATTCGATCAGACAGAGCGGAACAGTTAACGATGAATATCTGCAATGTCTTCAAATATTGGAGTGGGATAGATGGMTTAGTCAGTTTCTTCTCATATTAGAGGTTCTTCATAGCAGGATGATAGGTAATGTGGAAGAATCTTGTTTATTGAAAGCAGTCCGTATAATAAATGAAATGTTGGCCTACTTGCCTAGAACGCTTCGCAACAAATCAGTTTTAACTCAGGAATTAATGTCGTTTCTTGAGCTTCCTATCTGGAAGAAACGCTATGATTTATATGCTGCGTGGATATCAACTCAAATGATGACAGCTATAAACGATACAGTTATGAATTATATTCATGAGGATGGAGCAGTAACGTTTTCGTTTGCGAGAACTCATTTGGCTACCTCGCGTAAGTACAACCCTACGCTGGAGTTGTGGTCGGAGTTGCGTACACCATTAGCCAATCCAAAGGGCAAATCACGTTTAAGAAACATTCAACCTGACTATTCATTATTAACAGAAATTTCAGATGCAGAGAGAAGCACTTTGCTTGTAGTTGAGTGCAAGCAATATCGCAGGGCGGGTTCGAAGAACTTTGCTCTTGCTCTGGAGGATTACTCCCGTGGCAGGCCAAATGCGCGAGTGATTATTGCCAATTACGGGAAAGGGAACTCTGATATCGTGGCCAAAGTGGATAAGAGCTTGCGGTCGCGCGTAAAAGTCATTCATGAGATGCGTCCACACTCGTTCTTGGCGATACAGGAGTTTCAAGATTATATTTTGGAGACGATTGCTCAAAAATGCGTCGAACAAGCACCTAAAGCCGTTGTAACTACACCGGAGGTTCAGGAAAAAATTACTACAAAATCTGCTGCGGTACCCTTACGTGTCACGTTATCTTGGGTTGAGGAACCTAAAGATTTGGACCTACATCTTGCGATACTGACACCAGGTAGCATGGATACTCCAGTTACAGTCGATTATCGAGACCGTGGAAGCCTTACGTCCTCTCCATGGGCGAAATTGGGAGAGGATAAGCAAGAAGGATTCGGTCCTGAAGAAATTATTGTCTCTCAATGGTTTCCCAGTGGCGTGTATCATTTTACTGTGAACAACTTCTCTAATGAGATTTCACTTACACAAAGCAAAGCGAGAATCGTCATCTCTCTGAACGAACAACTACCGATAGAAGTTCTTTGCCCTGTTATGGGAGTCGGTGAAACGTGGGAAGTATTCTCGTTTGATTCCGAAAGTAGTCAATTAAGGATTTACAACCGACTGCAAAAGAAATTGTAGAGTGACTTCTCAATAATCAACAAGACCTCGAATCGTGGATTGCATAACCAGGGTCCATTGATGTCGATATTTGTCATAAACTACAAATCGCATCTATAAATGAATCCTGAAATTCACCCTACTTATGATACGCTGAACCGTACCATAAGTAGGGTGAGACTTGTGGTGTTAATTGCTTGAGAGGCGTGTTAAGTTCCCGATTGGTTGTAAAGTGCAGGAGAGGTCAATTTGGGGAATATAGTTACACAGTCTTCACCGAATCTATGAGTAAATTGCTCGGAATCAAACTTTGTCCAGATGCTTTTTTTGGATTGTCTGGGAAGAGTTCCTCTTCTGTAAGTCCATTAAAAATGGATTCCGAAATTATTCTATCTGAACCAGCAAAGGGGTGGCAGGTGTGTGTACCGGAAATCCTCGATGCAGTTCTAGTCCGATTTTGACTCCCGTTCCGCTGCATATTTTCCAGTCTCCTTGCAATAAGGGATAACCTTTTGTTCCCATTGCCATGCGAGTAATTCTAGATAATCATTCGGTCATGGCGCAATAGCCTAATTGGGATATAGAGCACTATCAGAATCTCCTGGGCAACCGGAAAATCCATTAACAACAGGTACTTCAATATGCAAGAGAAATCGTCTTCATAAAATCGTTGTGGAAAATCTGCGAAATCTTTTTTTGAGGATGAAGTGTATTGGGCTTTACAATATTTTGAAATTGTATTATATTTGTATGCGCAAGCAATTATTTTTGGAAGTGAGGTAAGAACCATGCTGGGGACCTATTTAAAAGAATGCCTGTACTTTACCGCGAACCGACTGGGTCGAGTCATTACCAAAATGGCAGAAGATGAGTTTGCTACTAGTGGTTTATCGCCCACATCTGCCTTTTTATTGATGGCTGTTTATGAAAAGGAAGGGATTTCGCAGAAAGAGTTAGGTGAAATTCTCCATCTGCAACCGTCAACAGTGACCAGACTTATTGAGAAGCTTATCATCAAGGGATTGATCACAAATCGTGTGGAAGGGAGATTATCACTTATTTTTTCCACGGAAAAAGGTAAGGCTTTGGAAGAAAGTATCAACGAGTGTTGGAACAACCTTCGTAAACGGTACGCCAAATTATTGGGAGAACAGGAAGGGGATGAACTGTCACTTCATCTTTATAAAGTAAGTGATCAATTAGAAAATATGGAATGATGACTCATTCTTTATTTAGGTCAATAGTTGCTTGTGCAAACAATTATATTTAAAAAACAATGCGAATTAAATACATTACCTAGAGGAGAGATCATATGAACAATGATGCAGTTAAAAAGGTAGCTGTCGAGGATAAGAAGCCAATATTGATTCTTGGCGGCACAGGCAAGACCGGTCATCGTGTGGCAGAGCGGCTAACCGCACGCGGCCTGCCGATACGAATCGGTTCACGTTCGGGTGAGCCCTCATTTGATTGGGAGAAGCAATCAACCTGGTGTCTTTGCCGGAACAGCCCTAGCGTCTGTCGTCCTGACGATCATCTCCTTCTTCAGGTGGGGCGAGGCCGGAACTAACTATCTGCTGGCAGGCAGCTTGATCTATCTCATAGGCTCCTTTCTAGTGACTCTGGTGTTCAACGTTCCGCTGAACGATGCGCTTGCTGCCGTAGATCCAAGTAGTGCTCAGGGTGCTGACTTATGGACTCGATACACGACCAGCTGGACGGCCTGGAATCATGTACGCACGGTAGCTTCTCTTGCCTCACTCCTATCATTTATCCTCGCATTCCGATGCTGGGGCTAACTTATTTCATAACAATAAAAGACAGTTCAAAATTAAGGAGGACTGCCGAGTCAATGGAATCGGCAGTCTTTTTAGCTAGGAAAGGAGTTGAACGATGCACAAGCAATTTTGAAAATTTAAGTGAACCATTTAATAATAAACCACATTGAACAAATCATTCACCATTGAAGGAGATCTGCACCAGGTACGTTTACATGTACCTAAGCAAATATGGAGTGGATACCACACGAAGAAAATCTCAGAAATCGATTACACACGTCCGATTCCGGACTGAGGCACCCACAAAGGTGCCTTTTTGATTTCGCTGTATAGATGATAAGGTGAACCGTACCACAAATAGGGCGGAATTTTTGTTATTAATTCCTTATAGGGAGTGAAATGAGATTATCATTCAGCTAATGAGATGGATAGAACCGCTGCCGGAACTTATACCCACTCCTACGACGATTCATTAACCATAGGCCAACACTCCTCGCAAATTCCTTTATTTGATTTATTCAACAAAAATGAAAGAGCCCCTCAATGAATAACGKGGCTCTTCATTCGTGTCAAATCAACTATTTTATGGTCTTATTATACTGGAGGATCAGCATATACGTGCTGCTCTATCTACTGAGCCTGCCACTCTGCAATCAGAATTTGCACGTTAGCCGTTAATATTGCCTTGGCTTCTGCGCTAATATCATTTTTATTTCCTTTTTTATTCAGGTCCTTCAGGAAATCTTCCAGACTTTTTACCGCTTGTTTCGTTTTCCCTTTGTCATAATGCTTTTCGGCTTGCTCCAACGACTTATTGAGGTCCTTAGCGAGACGTTGCTCTAACTCYCCTGAAGCTACATAGGCGTTTATTTGGCTCCTGATTAGCGTTAGGTCCACATCTATCACTTCTTCGACCCAATTAATCGTGTAATTCAGCTTCGATACACCGTCTGTTCCAGTAACATGAATAATCGTTTGGTTACCGATCACTTCTACCGTTACCGTTGCGCCCGATTGTGTCGGAACAGCAGCTACAGCAGCAGCAGAGGATTCTTCTACTTCATAGCTCAGTACACCTGGCGAGAATTTATCGACAGCAGCTCCATCAATGGTCAACGATACAAGAGTTGCATCTGTTTGAGGAACCGCAATTCTATATACAGATGTACCCGCCTCTGGTACATAATAGATGCTACCGTCAATGCCAAGTGTCATGACGTTGACGAAGCTGTCAGAAACAATCTTATATTGTAGTGTTTCTGGATCAATCGCTATGAGTTTACGTGACAAAGTCGTGTACAATAGACCATCTGGCGCAAAATCCAGCTCATAAGGCAGCACCTTACTTGAATTGTACATGCTTGGCTGGATCATCTTGCTCTTCACAATTGATTTTGTCTCAACATCCATAGCAAAGATCGTTCCGTCAACGACACCCCAGAGCAGCCCGTCTGGTCCGAATTTTAATCCGCCAATCATACGAGGAGTTTCATCGATGAGCAGATCATCAAGTGTAAACTCATCCATTTTCTTTCCTTGGGCTACATCCCATACGAACATTTTCGCTTCTGGTTCACTAGGGTCAACGCCTAGTCCGCCCCATACGGATGTACTTCCGTACAGCAGTCCATCCTTGTATGCTAAGCTAATAATACTTTGGTTTTCAATTACATGATCGTACTGCGTCCATGTATTCGCAGCTTCATCGTAAATAAGGAGCGCACCTTCAAGGAACCCGTAATCTGCAACAGTACCAACGAACAGCTTATTTTCTCCCGAAGTGATTGCAAAAGGCCGATCCTGATGCTGAGTATCAAATTCAAGCTTCGGATTGATATTCAGCTCAACTTCCTTAGTCGGATCATAGCTGTACATGATGGCGGAAACATAAGTTCCATAATACACCTTGTTATTCAAGAAGCCGATGCCTTCAGGCTGCGCGAACGAAGAAATACTAACATCAATGGTAGATGTAACCGGATTGTATACACTCATACCGCGTTGGTATCCGCCCAAGTAGAGGCGTCCGTCAAAGCCTGTTTCCATGGATTGAACATTAACAGGCTGAGCATCAATCTCCAGTTCAATGAATTGCATCCATTTGTCCGTTGGATCGATCAGAATGTACTCGCCGTATTGCGTAAGCATAGCTAATACCGTCTGACCAGCCTTTTCGCCGCTATTCATTTGAATCCAAGCGAAATCCTTAACACGGCCTGTATCGGGAACCGGGAATGGAAGAACGACTTCCGTTACCGCCTTCGCCGCTATATCGTATTGGTAGAATTTTGTTAAGTACTTGAAGTAAATTAAATTTGGATTATAAGGCGCTGGTTCTGAGATCATAGCGCTTTGCTGGAAGCTGGCTTCGACCTCAAGTGTTTCAAGATCCATGACGACGATATTAACGGTGCTTACGGATACAAACAGCTTTCCGCCATGGACATATACATCGGCCATTATTCCAGTTGTACCAGAGTATCCCGGAACGTGAATCTCTGTTTTCTCGCCAGTTGCACGATCAATTCTGAACAACTTAGCCGTCGCGCCAAGGGAGGCATAGATATATTGATTATCAACCGCAATGCCGCGAATATAATTCTGACCGTCATCAACAACACCATAGTTACGGAACTCACCCGTCGTGATGTTATATTCAAACACTTTACCATCGGTTAAGTTATTAAAGGTAGCACCGTAAATTTTGTCATCGATAGCTTCAAGGTCCCAGACCCAGTTATCTGTTTGATTGAATCCAAGCTTCTCGATTCTTTTCTCTACAGGCAAGTAGCGGTATAGAATACCATCCTCAGTTCCTGAAAAATAAACATTTTTCTCTGAATCTAACGTCATTGCCCAGGTTGCTATCGTACTCGGGATGACCTCCTGGAACTTCAGCTTGCCCGTTTCACCGTCAACCACAAAGAATGTGCCTGGTTTACCGTTGGTTACAAAATAAGCTTCATTTTCACCATTTGCATTTGTTTGAACAGCACCCGCTTGGCCTAGGTTTACGTATACCATTTCCCCAAGATTGTCTGGAGCTTCATATTCGCGGTCAAGCGGAGTTTCAGGCTCTAGAATCACATAGGAAATGTCATCGAAATAAGCCTCTGTCAAGCTTGGGTCACCAGAATACATTGCGACTCTTGCATAGAGGGCATTTGAAGGAACAGTGGACATCAGCCTCATCGTTGACCATTTCTCAGTTCCCAAGGATACCCCTGAAAACAAGGATTGATTCGATCCAACCTGTTCATTGCTTGCATTATAATAGTAAATTTCAGTCACGATGTTGTGTGATTGTGAAATCACGTAGACATTGGATGATAGAACCATGGTATCCCCAGGTGTTACAGCAAGCTTCTCGCCTATCACTCGGAAACCTTCCGTTGTAGAGATATCTTTAAAATACAAGCTTCTTGCTCCACTTTTAAAAATATTTGTGCTGAGCGACATAATGCCAGTACCAAGCGCTGTCGTCCAGCCAGGAATGCTTGCATTGACCAGATCCTCTTCAAACCCAGGGTTGGTCAGCTCTGGCTTAAGCTCTGGGTCTGGAGGTAACGGACCCTCTTCACCAACAATGACATCCGCATCATCGGCATATACCCTTGTTAAGCTTGGAAAGCCTGAATACAGGCCTATTTTAATATAAGCTGTTCCTGCAGGAGCGGTGCCTGTAACAGAAAGTTTGTACCATTCACCGACAGGCACAGTATCCTTTCCATAGTTCACAAAATCATTTGCTTTTACCTGAACGCCGACCTCGTTATAGTAATGAATAGCCGGCTGTACACCGTGGCTTTGATCAGCCGCATTTTCTTTATACATATAAATACTGAAGGATATCGGATCACCTTCTGCGGCTGTAATCGCATTGCTCAGCACTCGGAAATGACCGACTGGCTGGGTGCCGGCTGTCTTATCCCAGAAGAGTAAGCTGTTGCTTCCTGTTCTTGCACGCGTAGAACTAAGTTCAATGCTACCGTGTGCGGCTGTAGATTCATCTACCTTCCAGCCTTGAATTTGTCCGTCTGCTAAATCAAGCTCAAAGCCAGGATTAAGGAAGTCTTCTGAAGGCACCTCAAACCCCGGTGTTGGTGTCGGAGACGGTGTAGGAGTAGGAGTAGGAGTTGGTTCAGGCTCTACCGGAACAATACTTACAGACGCATCGTCTGCATAGAGCTTTGTTAGGCTTGGGAAGCCCGAGTACAAACCAACTTTAATATAGGCTGTATTAGCGGGAACCTGACCTGTCACTGTCAGGGCAAACCACCTGTCAACAGGGACCGCACTCTGTCCATAATTGACAAAATCATTCGCCCTCACGTTTTGGCCTGCTGCATTGTAATAATGAATGACGGGCTGAATGCCATGGCTTTGATCCGCTGCAGCCGCTTTATAGACCTCGATTGAGAAGGTTACTTTATCTCCTGTTGTAACCGGAATTCCATTACTCAGCACTCTAAAGCTGCCGTTAGGAGAAGTGCCGCTTACCGTATCCTGAAACAACAGGCTGTTTGCGCCTGTCTTCGCATACTCGCTGCTAAGAGCAATAGAGCCGAATGCAGTTGTGCTGCTTTCCACAGCCCAGCCTTGAATTTGACCATCTACCAGCCCAAGCTCAAAGCTTGGATTAATCAGTTCAGCTGAAGATTGATTTTGTTCATCTGCATAGACCGAGTTAACTGGGAACGCTCCCAAAATAAGCGAAAAACAAAGTACAATGATTCCAATAAGCTTCATTTCTGATTTTTTCATGTGATCACTCCTTAAACCGACTGGTTTTTATCCAATAATTATGCAGAAACCGGGATATAGTCGTTTTCATAATAAGAAGGCTTAGGTACCACCCCTTTCTTTTACATCTTGTTTATATCTGTTGTTGTATTATATAGAAAGAATGTATCATGCGTCTATCGCTGATAACGTCTAGTATTGTCGTAAATTGCCTATAACGGTTTTTAATTATTGATTTATTTCTGACAAGCAGTTTCACCCTATAGATGTTACGGGGAACCTGTATCTTAAATGACGCAAACCTTTGACTGAAAGTAAGAGAGAAACCCTTGAAAAAAATTAGAAGGGGAGGGAGAAGTTCATGAGCAGATACGCCATATTTGGATACGACCCTGGTGGTAGGGATATCGGAATGGTGCTACTGTGTTAATCCTAAGTAGTAAAATGACGGTTCTGCATATGCACTTAAAGGCAACACAATCTGTTGATGAAACATTAGATTTTTACTGTGATATATTGAAGACCTACCCTGAGGAAATGGAAGTGTTAGGAGCAGGGATAGATACTTGTTTAAGTTGGTCTACGAAAGCGGGAGGAAGTCGCCCGATGGACGTATATTTGAGAAACACGTATGGATTAAATGTACAATCACCTAATAGTCTAAGGGGATCCATGCTTACCCAAGGAATGAGCATGTCTATAAAAGTTTGCGAGATTTATGGTAACTCTACTTTTGTACTAAATGAAAGCCACCCTAAAGTGGGGTATTATGCAGAATTCAACAAAACTTATAGCTATAATTTTAGTATGTGGTGGGAGTTAATTGGACTGATTTGTAAATATAATCGTGATATTATTAATAGTGATGATATATCGTGTATTCCATACGCATATTTCGACAATGATCAATTCGAACTTATATATAGTAATGACCATGTATGGGACGCACTGTTTGCAGCTTTTACAGTAGTAAAGTATTGGATAAATCCGGGGAAACAATCGTATAACGATCTAATGATAAATGCCCAAACCAAAAGAACATACAGTGATTTGGTGATGCCAATGGATACAAAGGAATATTCACACTATTTTTGGATTTAGGTAGGCAACCAAAACACCATGCCTTCAGCATTGTGAGAGGTAGATGTCATATTATTCCTTTATTTCCTAATAGGGGTCATTCATATAGCAAAGTATTTTTATCTTTCTCCTCTGCAATCAGTGAGGATTGAACGAAAGTCGATATCATTATGAACGCCCGAAATCTGGATAAATTAGGAGAATAAGACAGCGCATTATGGACGTTGCAGCAATCGGAACGCATCGCATTGCCAGGTCCCTGAGCGTACCCTTTTTCCTTTGTGATACTTTACATGACCTATGCACTTCGTGTAAGTTTTCTGGTAAATCATTAAGTTTAAAAAAGACTTGACATTTCAGAATCACCTTAATAATCAAAAAGGATACCGTTGGTACAGGTATATCTTCTAGATGATAGGTGATTTCCCAATGAAAGCGTTACAGAAACCAAAGTTCAAAGATTTATCACACGGAGAATGCGCAGGGGCTCCCATCCTAAAAACATTATGGGGTCGCTTTGACTTCTCGCTGCTCTTAACCCAGTCTGGCATATTCAAACGTTGCGGTGCTCCTTCGTGGTTAATTTGTTTTCTCTATGTAATCGGGCTGGTTTCAAACTGCTCATTGGTTAACCAAATTGCAGATTTAGCTGAAAGGGACGCATTACTGAAAATCATGTTTAAGTCATGGAAGCTTGCGCAGTATACGTTGAGTCGGTTTTTCTCGGCACAATATGCTTGGAAAACCTTTGTCAGAAAACGCGTAGAGCGATTGCAACAAGAGTCCGAAACCCGTTTGCAAGAAGGGGATGTTGTGAATCTGGATGATACTCACAGTGTTCACCCCTATGCTAAAAAGCTCCCCTTTCTAAGTTGGCTTTATGACCATTCGACTAAGCACTATGTTTGGGCTATGAATCGTGTGGTCATCCAGGCTGTTCTAAAGAATGGATTAGCGTATCCACTTTTCTACAGTGTTTGGCACAAACCAGAGTTCTAGACGCACTTGATGCGCAATATATTGGATGCTACGCCTAAGTCACTTCGAGACGAGGTGAAGGCACATGTTCGCGCTATCTATGAAGCGGCGGATGTCAAGATTGCGCGTTTACTTTTAAAGCAGACGATGAGTCACTTTGAACAGACAGCGTCCAAAGCCATGATCGTGTTAGAGAATGGCTTTGATGACGCGACAGCAATTCTAGATCTGCCAGCTCCCTGCCGAGTTCGCACACGTACGACTAATATAGTAGAGCGCCTAAACTCCGAGATTAGACGTAGAGAAATCGCGATACATATTTTTCCAAACCGGGACTCTGTCATTAGACTTCTCGGTGCATTGCTAATGGAGATGGATGAAAAATGGTCGGTCGAAAAGAAGTATTTGGAGATGAAAGGCTACCATGAATGGCGCAAACGTGCTGTAAAAACAACCAATAAAGCTACACCTATTAAATAGATAATCTTATCGAGGATTTTACACACAAATATGGACTTGACCATAAATGATGATGACTTACAGTATCTAGTCGGAAAGCAATTTAAATTGTTTGCTTTACAACAAAACACCCTTTGTTTGGTGAAATGAGAGTAACGAGCAATCATTTCCAAACAGAAAGGTGAACATGGTTGTCAAATCGGACATTAACAGTACATGGGGCACCCTAATAGGCAATGTCATTAAGTTAAGGCGCAGAGCCAGATATCAAGAAAAAGAGCAGGTTATCGAAAAGATAGCCCGCTCTTTTTTTGCGCGAAAATAAAAAAAGACTTGACAAGCAGTTGAAGATGTGTGGCGTAGCCCCTTGAAAAAAACGAGGAGGTTTCGCCAATGAATGAGTACGCGAATTCGCTAAAAGTAACGCTGACATCCCTCATACGAGAAATGTCATCCGCACCAGCACCCTATGTCAAAAATCCTGAAAAAGATTTTACCCGAAAGAAAAAGTTGCCTTTTGAAACGGTTATGCAACTCCTGATCTCAATGGGTGGCAACAGCCTATATAAAGAACTCTTGGAATCGCAAGGCTATGACGTAAACACGGCGACGACGTCTGCTTTTGTTCAGCAAAGGAATAAAATCCTGCCGTCTGCTGTGGAATTCTTGTTTCACGCATTTACAGAGTCGTATACGGATATCAAGGACTACCGGGGGTATCGATTACTTGCCATTGACGGTTCGGATTTAAATATCGCAACAGACCCTGCGGACAAGGACACCTATTTTCAAAGTCAACCGAACACAAAAGGCTTTAACCTCCTGCATTTGAATGCAGCCTATGACCTCTGCAACCGACTTTACCTGGATGCCATTGTCCAGCCACGAAGGTTGTGCAACGAGGGACGGGCGCTAGCGGCTATGGTCGATCGTTCCCCCATCAAAGGCAAAACCATTGTTACGGCCGATCGAGGTTATGAAAGTTACAACAATTTTGCGCATGTTGAGCGCAAAGGGTGGAACTACGTCATACGGGTCAAGGATTTGGATTCTAATGGCATTCTTTCGGGCTTGCGTTTGCCCTCTAGCGGGGAGTTTGATCGTGACATTCATCTGACACTCACCAAAAAGCAAACCAAAGAGGTCAAGGCTCATCCCGAGATATACAGGTTTGTCCCTTCCACGTCTACCTTTGATTTTTTGGATGTGCAGGAGAACTTGTTTTACCCGATTTCCTTTCGGGTTGTTCGTTTTGTCCTGCCGAATGGCGCTTATGAAACCGTCATTACAAATCTTTCTGCCACTGATTTTCCGCCGGATGAAATCAGATCCATTTATAACATGCGATGGGGCATTGAAACCTCGTTCAGGGCATTAAAGTACACCGTTGGTCTGACGAATTTTCACGCAAAGAAGCAAGAGTCCATCATCCAAGAGATTTTCGCAAGAATGATCATGTACAATTTCGCTGAAATGATGACCTCGCACGTCGTCATTTCACAAATGGATAAACAGCACCCCTACCAAGTCAACTTCACGGTCGCCGTTTACGTTTGTAGACATTTCCTGCGCTCATGGGATGATGAACCCCCGCCCGATGTTGAAGCGCTGATTCGAAAAAACATTTTGCCGATTCGACCCATTCGCCCAGGGCAGAAGAATACGCGCAAAATCCGTTCGAAATCAACAGTTAGCTTCGTTTACAGAGTAGCATAGTTCAGTTCACATGAACATTTTTTTAAGTGGATATTCCATCCGCTTTGTTTGCTGTTCGTTTTTTTCTTTGCTTGCAACAAAAAACAAACGGCACAGGGATTTTCCCATGCCGTTTTGTATTCCATTTTTATCCCCGGTCTTGTCTTTGAGCTTAACTTAATGACATTGCCCTATGAGGTAGTAAGGGAGAGGACTGCTTTCACCTGTTTTTGGCAATGTGCTTAGCGGAACCTCCTCATCATCGATTATCACAGTTGTATCATCAGTAGGTGGCTGTTCATTCTCATCCGTTGATCCTTTGACGACGGTTGTTGGTGATGGTGTAGGTGATGGATCAGTTGTAGCTGATGGAGTAGGTGTTGGTGAAGGTGTGCTCTCAGGTGTAGGCGATGGTGATGTTGTTGTCGTTGCCGTCGGTGTAGGCGATGGTGTTGTCGGTGGTGTCGTCGGCGGTGTCGTCGGTGGTGTTGTCGGCGGTGTYGTAGGTGGTGTTGTCGGCGGTGTCGTCGGCGGTGTCGTCGGTGGTGTTGTCGGTGGTGTTGTCGGTGGTGTTGTCGGTGGTGTTGTCGGTGGTGTTGTCGGTGGTGTCGTCGGTGGTGTTGTCGGCGGTGTTGTCGGCGGTGTTGTCGGCGGTGTTGTAGGTGGTGTTGTCTCTGTTGGACATGGTGTGTTATTGCTTGCTTTTGTTATATTCTTTTCACCCCATGAGACTTTCATATCAAAAGGGCCCTCAATGGCATTTGTTGTGAAAGATATGGATTTATTTTTCAGTACGGTACCGCTGCCGGATTGAAGAGTTCCGATAGCCGCCCATGAGAAAGGCACATCAATATTACTTTCATTTGTTACCGTCCATTCTCGTTGTCCTGAAGGATTGACACAGGCATTTTCTACATTGAGTTTAGGATTGTTGATGACAGTTTTATTCACTGATGAATCATTGGTGACTACAAATTGGGTGCCCTCGGGTAAATTTGTTGTAAAGCCTGGCAATGTAATTTCTTTTAGTTCATATGTGCCGACTGGTAATTTGATGAATTCTAGAATACCATCTTCATTAGTAATGCCTTTTGTGAAAAAGACACCGTTCTTCCATAGCTCAAAGGTAACCCCAGCATGAGGAAGAGATACTTCGGATTCCATATAGAGATATTTATTGATGGTAATCTCTCCACAGCTTCCTTGGTTAACGACTGCTGTCTTATATGAGTCTCCATGACCACCGGTTCCTAATTCCCTTTGTTCTGGTCCGCTATAAACGTCGATTTGGTACGGAGCACATTGGGGCAGGTTAATAGTAACCTCATGCTTTCCAGCTGTATTATATATTTGGGTTATGCCATCAAAAAATATTTGTTTTTCAAGGGGGTGCCCGTTAACGTCTGGAGTTATACCAATAGGGAAACCATACACAGAGAAACTAACTTGCACGCAAGGTTTTATTGTACTGAAATAGGCAGTAGCTGTTCCATCAATATTAATGACTATTCCATTGTCATCTTTATTGTTAGGGAGTTTGGTACCTTGAGGGTGCATTAGTATATCTGTGGATTTAACAGATGGATTTGAGCAGGCGTCGTTAGTATTATTTTGCTCATCGCCTGGAACAGATTCGTCCGCACCTGCTGCCATGACAAGCGAACTTAATGATATCGATAGTATAAGTAAAATAGCAAGCCCTAAAGATAACCTCTTCTTAAATCTTTTCACAATCTCACACTCCCCTTAGATTGGTGGTCGAGTTCTAAGAGGGCCGGTTACACTACTAGCTCCGTATAATCCAAGTGTCCAAATGTAGATTATACATCATCGCTTCCCTAGATATGAAGAATGTACGAAATCCATCTTCTCTCTGCTCCCTTAGCATACGTATATTACATATGCGTGAAGATGTAGTAAAATGATAACATATATTGTAAATTGCTCAAGAGGGTTTATTTGTCGCTTTTTGACTGAAAAAATTAGGTTATTTTTTTGAAGCGGAATAAGCAATTACACATTTTATTATCTTGTCCTTTTACAGGGGAACCACTGGGCGCCTTGTGGCATATAGTGTCACAAAGAGGAGGTGGCCTCGATGTTTGGACTTCTACTTTTGGTGATTGGATGTTATCTATTGGCTGCATTGACGGTGCATCTGGTTTATCGCATTCAGCAAGGACGACTGGAATCCAGTAAGCACTATGTATGGATTGCAGATAGTCGGCAAAAGAATATGGAATGGTATATGCGTTCATTGTTTTCTTTTTCGCGGAGAATGGGGAAGGACGTTCGATTGACGATCGTTGACAGTGGAGTATCCGAGGAAACGCTTGCGATAGTTGAACGATTGGCTAAGGAGAACAATAAAGTGAGGGTATACCCAAGGTTGGTGGAGCCTTTAGCTCAAAAAGAAGATGGTAAGCGCTCACACCTAACACGGACCGATGCTACACAATTGCTATGGTTGCTGCAGGCAGAAGGGTTTGTATCCAGTGCTGACCATGCGGTGCTTGTCGATCTTCATAATCCAGCAGATTTGTCGAAAATGCCGTTCTAGTATATACTATGCGGTAGTTAAATATTTGGAGTGAAGCACACTCAATGACGCCTTTGGCGTTGTTGGGTGTTTTTTTGCGTTTTGGGGGTGTGAGGGAGGGGTGGGTAGGTGAGGGACCGGGCGCCGGGATGTCTTTTGCTGGATTAGAATCGCAAAACACAAAACGCGTAGTACCACATACGAAACACAAAACACAAAACACATTAATTAGTGAGGTTACTCAATAAATTGTGAGACTAATCTCACTAATAGCAGTGGTTTGGGGTATTTATTTGGGTTTAGTGAGTCAAACCTCACTCCCCATGAGGAAAGTCTCATCGCCAGTGAGGTTTGCCTCACTAAATAATAATGGGAGAAATAGAAGCGTTGAGAATTGTGAGGGGAACCTCAAACTTATTGAGATAATCCTCACTAAAGAGAGGCTTTTGCTAAATAAGGGCTACTTTTAAGACAACAAATTGTGACTAGTGTGTTTTTAGTAGGAGTGGGCAGCAAAACTCGGCTTTTTGTGCATAAGTGGGTTGGCATGGTGACTGAGGCAGGTTGGATTGAAATGATATGTCTTTGGGGTTGTAATTAAACCTTTGAACCGAAGGAAAGTAGATTGGAACAAACGATAGCGATCGTCATTCAGGTAAAGGGCTGCGGAAGTGATGATTGATGAGCGTGACGAGGAGGCTTTTGTTCCAGCAGCCTTAGCAATGTCGAGAGGCTATGGAAACGTGAGGAAGTGGAGGTTCAAATATGAGGGCTCATGTGTATATTGTTGAGGTTAATGGAAATTGGTTAGCTAAGTTAACCATTTTTTCGGCAGTTGATCGACACTTTTGGATGGATGGCGACTTCGGAGAGGGAGGAAGATTGAATTCTGCAATAGCTGAGTCAGGTTGGTTGTGGCAGGAGGCATTGCCGCTGGGTATAGCGTACAGGGTGGTGGAACTTTGGGAAGAGCATTTAAAGAAGCACGATTCCAAAATTGGGATGAATCTTAGTAAGTCTGAGCTTAATGAGGCAACTAAAAAGCGGAGACCAATTGAGGCTCTTAATAGGTTGTACAAATGTGTAGAGGAAGCTAAGCGGGAGGCGGACACAGGAGTGGGCGATAAGAAAGGGGAGTTGTGGGAGAAGTTGTTTGGTAGGTGGAGGAATCAGAATGATGGATTTGCTGAGCGTGAGGGGAATAATTTAGTTGCTAAGGCGGAATGGTGGGGGCGGGTAAGAAATGTTAGCGAGCGTGGGGGAGCGGGAAATACGAGGAGTGCGGGCGAGCATGAGATAGTGATAAGTGGGAGGAGTGGAGACGAGCGAGGGGGAGTAGGAAATGCAAGGAGCGGCAGCGAGAATTGGGTGGCGGGAAGTTCGAGGAGCGGTAGTCAGCATGAGGGAGCAGGAAACGCGAATAGCGGAGGCGAGCATTGGAGTGTGGAAAGTGCGAGGAGCGGTAGCAAGCCAATCGGAGTCGGGGATGTAGGGAGTAGTAGTGAGCATGAGGGTGTCGGAAGAGCGATTAGCGATGCCGAGGCGGGGTGGCTTGCGGCAGCAGCGAAGCATGCTGCTAGGTTGCTCGAGGGGCGTGCGCTATTGCGAGGCGAAGTGCACGACTTGCTTGAGGGCGCTAGCCTGCCCGGTGCCGCAGGCAGTTGGAGCGGAGTGCTCCAGCTTGCTGCGCTGCTCCGGCGGGTGCGCCTGCGCGGATCGGTCGCCGCGGAAAGCGGGCGGTCGGGGGTGAGGAAGCGCCGAAGGCGCGAACGCAGCTGTTTGCGCTGCGGGAGTGGCGAGGCGTTGATGCTCCGCACGGCATGTGCCGCGTGCGGGAGGCATTGTGCCTATTGCACAGCATGTATTGCAATGGGAAGAAGTCGTGAATGTGAGCTGCTTATTATAGGGAAACGAGAGTTCCTAGAGGATGGTTTTACTGATGCTGGGAGTGGTAGTAAAAGTAGTACAGGTAGTATAGGTAGTAGAAGTAGTAATGGTAGCAGTAGTTGTAGTAGAGGTAATGATGATAATAGTAATAGTAATAGTAATAGTAATAGTAATAGTCACGCAAGCGGACAAGCTTTATTAGATTTGAATCAGAGGCTCGCACATTGGAACCTTAGTCCTGCACAAACGGCTGCAGCTGCAAAAGCCCTTCAGTTTGTTGAAGAACGGCAAAATGGTTCAGTTAGAGCCGCTTCAAGTGTATCAAATAAAACGGGGCTCTCATTTAATGAGGTGAAGCCTATTAGAAACTTTCTTTTATGGGCGGTTACTGGAGCGGGTAAAACAGAAATGATCTTTCCGCTTGTTGAATCAGTGCTGCTAAGGGGAGGGAAGGCGCTGATTGCGACACCGCGTCGTGATGTTGTGATTGAGCTTGATCCGCGTATTCGGAAAGCTTTTCCTCATGCAACTGTTGTCACCTTGTATGGAGGAAGTGTGCAGAGATGGGAGAGCGGCGATATCACTCTATCAACAACGCATCAATTACTGCGGTTCTATGAAGGTTTTGATCTTGTAATAGTTGATGAGATTGATGCTTTTCCTTTCCACGGAGATAAAATTTTGCAGTATGCAGCGGATAAAAGTTGTATGCCTGGCGCAGCGAGGTTACTATTATCTGCTACGCCTCCGAGCAATTTGCAGCGGGCTGCGAAGCGTGGAAAACTCCCTCACGCAAGGGTACCCGTTCGCTTTCATCGACATCCTCTACCCGTACCTAAGCTGGTAACCACAACCGCTGTAAAACAAATGCTGCTCTCAGGAAAGCTGCCAAAACAGCTTATAGCTGCTATGCAGAATTCGCTTGTACGCGATGCGCAGCTGTTTGTCTTTGTGCAGAGAATCGCACAAACCGAGCCAATGGCTGCATTGCTCCGCAAATTGCTCAAGCATTCTGCAATTGCAGCGACATCATCGCAGGATCCTGATCGCGCGGAGAAGGTACAGCATTTTCGGAGCTGCCAAATTCGTGTTCTCGTTACCACTACCATATTAGAACGAGGAGTTACTATACCAAGAAGTGACGTTTATATTTTGGATGCGGATGGACGTTTGTTTGACGAAGCTTCTTTGGTTCAGATGGCAGGAAGGGCAGGCCGCTCCGCAGACGATCCTTTCGGCAGTGTTTATTTTTGCAGTCGAGAACGCAATCGATCACAGGTAGCTGCTGTACGCCACATACAAGCGATGAACCGCATAGCGCGTAAGCAAGGTTTTTTACATCCAAAAAGAAAGAAAGGAAGAGCGACGCCATGAATCACTCGCTATCTCTATTTTTTCAGCGTGTTCGTTCCGCTTTCACAGCTTCCCTCACAGCCTCCTCGCAGCTGCTCGCTCCAAACTCTGCCGCCTGCTCGGTATGCGGCAAACCGCATAGCCAAGCTCGCAGCGAGAGCAGCCTTAACCACAAGAAGCTGCCGACCCAGCTTCTCCAAACCGTTTGCGGAGTTTGCCTCTCCGCAATACCTTGGCTCACCCGCATTATATGTCCCCTCTGCGGCCGCGGTATTCATTGTGAGGATTGCATTCGCGCAACTAGCCGATCGTTTCAATATAACCGCAGTGCGGTCTATTACAATCAAACGATGAAACAGTGGCTCGCCCAATACAAATATAGAGGAAATGAACATCTTGCACCTGTGTTGGCAAATATGCTGCTTCCGGCTTTTGAAAAAATGACTCAGGAGCTAAGCGGACAAGACAGCTCTTCCACTCGCCAATGTTTTCGACAACCTGATCTTTACTCCAAATGCTGGGATGCAATCACCTATGTGCCGATAAGTGCCGAGCGTGCAGAGGATCGGGGCTTCAATCAAGCAGAGCAGCTGGCATCGCATATCGCAGGCCGATACCGTTTACCGCTCCTTCAACTGCTTATTCGAGATCGTCATACAGAGAAGCAAAGCTTTAAAACGAGATCCGAAAGAATGCGGGATACAAAACAACTATTTAAAGTGAATCATAATGATTTTCAAAAACTGCAACCAAGCCCCATAGACAGTAATAGTACAAAAAACTCACCTCACAAGGGTCTAAGAATCCTGCTTATAGATGACATTTATACAACGGGAAGTACGGCTGAGTCCTGCGCCAAAACGCTCTCCTTGCATGCCGAGCAGCCACTTGAAGTTTATATTTTGACATGGGCGCGTTCATAAATAATTTATTGAACTCTTAAAATATACATAGATTCATAGTGAAAAAGTTAACGCTATCGATTAGAATATACCTAATAAGTCGTATTATGACGAAAATGAGGGGGCTCAGAGCGATGAATCTAGATAATTGTCCTCGCTGCGGAAAGCTTTTTGCCAAAAATTTTAGAGATGTATGCCCGGTGTGTATGCGTGATCTTGATAAAGAGTACGAGCTTTGTTCCAATTATTTGCGCGAATTTAAAGGTGCTATCATTACCGAACTGTCCGATCAAACCGGTGTATCGATCAAACAAATTACGAAGTTCATTCGCGAAGGCCGCATTTCGATGGTAAACGCTCCTAATTTGTCATATCCATGCGAGTCATGTGGTACACTTATTCGAGAGAACCATATTTGCGATAGTTGTCGCAAGCGATTAACGAAGGACAAACAGCATATGAACGAGGATGCAGCGAGGAAAGCGGATATTTTCGCATCAAATGCGTCGAATTTGGTTTATAAGGGACTCGACAAATATAAAGATAAATAAACGAATGAAGCAATATTTTAATGTCTATAAAATTTCACTTGACTGAAGCCGATAATACTTGTAAAGGTATTCGGCTTTTTTAGTTATTGCAAATAATGGGGTGGATAAATTGAAGATAAATGAACCAAATCGAATCGGAGCAATGAATCCTTATCAGAAGCAAAAGGACGCTCATGCAATCGGAGTTAACAAAGCGCGTAAGAAGGACGAAGTTCAAATCTCGGCAGCTGCCAAAGAAATGTTGACAACAAGTCAAGCGAGCGGGGCAGAGAGAACTAAACATATTGACCAACTTAAACAGTCGGTAGCATCGGGTACGTATCATGTGGAAGCCGGCAAAATCGCCGAGAAGCTGCTTCCTTACCTGAAGGAGTAATCCTCTAATGAATGAATACATTCAACAAATTCTAAACGTGTTGCAAGAGCTGCTTGACGAGCATCGGCAATTAATTGCTTATGGTAACGCTAAGACGGAAGCCATTTCCGCGAACAATGTGGAATCCATCTCGTACATTTCAAGCAAAGAGAAGAAAAGCCTTCCGCGATTGCTAGAGCTGGAGCAGCGGCGGATTCTTTTAGTTGGTAAGTATACGGTGGAGCAAAAGATAACAACTCAACGCTCTTTTAGAATGGAGAGGCTTATCCAAGCCGTTTACCATGCTGAAGAGAAGCAGCAGCTTCAATTGAAGTGGAGAGAGCTATCGGCTGTCATGAAAGAATTGCAGGACATCAATGAGTTCAATCAGCAGCTTGTTAAGATGACATTGGAATATTTGCATTTCACTCAGGATTTGCTTCTTGGACCGGAAGAAGAAGAAGTAACCTATCATCGCGCAGTTCAGGGTATAGCCAATAATCGTAACAGTCGTTTTAATACGAGAACATAAGAGAAGAGGACAAAATACGATGGCATCTACATTTCATGGCTTAGAAACGGCAAGGCGCAGCTTGTTTACAACCCAGTCTGCTCTAAATACGACGGGACATAACATCGCTAACGCCAATACGCGTGGTTATTCACGTCAAGTGGTGAACATGACGGCGTCGAGACCAATCGATGCGGTAGGCTTCTCTAAGTCGACTGCGGCTGGTCAGCTAGGAACAGGCGTCGAAGCAAGCTCCATTACACGTATAAGAGAAAAGTTTCTTGATAATCAATTTCGTAATGAATATAAATCACAAGGCAATTTCACCGTACAATTAGACACTCTCTCTAAATTAGAAGGAATAGTGAATGAACCAAGTGATACGGGATTAAGAACGGTAATCTCGAATTTCTGGAATTCATGGTCCGATCTTAGCAAAAATCCGGAAAACGCTGATGGCCGCAAGGTTGTTATGGAACAGACGATGGCGATGGTGGATTCATTTAACTACACAGCAAAGCAGCTTGGTGATCTTAAAACAGACTTAACGGAAAATGCAGCAATCAATCTAGATACCGTTAACTCGATGGCAACAACCATTGCCCAGTTAAATGGTGAAATTCGCCGGATTGAAGGCTTAGGCGATAACGCCAATGACTTGCGTGATCAACGTGATTTGATTACAGATGAGTTGTCGGGTTTGATGAATATTCGCGTAGAAGAGCAATCTAACGGTTATAGAATTACAATGGGTGATACCGAGTTAGTTCAAGGAACAGCGACAGCTACGCTGGATATGGCGGCAATAGAAACGGCAGTTGGTTCAGGTGAATTGAATAGTGGAGCCATATACGGAACGATATATGCTAGAGATCATTTTGTAGAGGGATACATTGGGGAGCTTAATAAGCTTGTTCAAACGATGGCGAGTGGTGAGTTTGAAGTTACACTGCCAAAGGGTTCTGTTCTGCCAGAGGGAACCGTTTTAAATAATGTGACGTATGCAGGAGCAAATCGTACGCTAACCGAAGATACAACGGTTACTGTGAAAGGTTTGAACGGATTGCATCAACTTGGATACTCATTGGCTGGACAAGATGGCGGCCTGCCACTATTTACAGATAGCACAGGTGGAACAACGGGACTTAATGCTGGCAACATCACACTTAATCCAGCAATTTTGGCTAACTCTAATCTCATTGCTACTTCTATGCGCGTAGAATTGAATGCAGATGGTTCAGAGTCAGTAATTAGTGGTAATAACTCATTGGCTGTACTTTTCTCGCAAATGAGAGATACTCGTATGGATTTTGATGCGGGACCGGGTGAGAACAAAAATACGATGGACGCTTATTTCCGTTCCATTGTTGGTCAGCTTGGCGTACAAACAGCCGAAGCAACACGAATGCAAACGAATCAACAAATTATAGTGGATCAAGTTGAATCACGCCGACAATCAGTGAGTGGTGTATCTCTGGATGAGGAAATGTCTAATATGATTAAGTACCAGCATGCGTACAATGCAGCTGCACGGAATATGACAATGATTGATGATATTTTGAATAAAGTTATTAACCAAATGGGACGCGTAGGCTTGTAAAAAACTGAGGCGGTGTAAATGATGTCTTTTCGCGTAACGCAATCTATGATGAATACGCAACTACTGCGTAATATATCTAATAATATGGGACGTATGAACAACCTTCAAAATCAACTTTCTACGGGAATGAAGATTAACAAACCATCAGATGACCCGGTAGGTATCACATTTGCACTTCGCTATCGGAGTGAATTGGATTCAAATGATCAATATATCGAAAATGTAAGTTCCTCTTTATCGATGCTAGAATATACGGATACCTCCATAGGACAAGCTGGGGATATTATGCAGAAAGCAAGAGAGTTATTGGTCCAGGGAGCCAATGGGACGTATGACCAGACAAGCCTAGATGCTATGAAAGTCGAAATCTCGCAGTTATATAATCAGATGGTTGAAATAGGCAACAGTCAATTTAATGGGAAACAAGTATTTAATGGTGAATTAACGGGTGACAAGCCATATCCAACGATGGGAGTAGATGGTACAGTTGATTTAGCAGCTGATCCACCGTTGCTGAAGGCTTTTCAAGTTAGCTCTGATACCGGCTCCATTAAATATGAATTGGGCGCGGGTGTGAGGCTAGGAGTTAATATAACTGGGAATGAAGTTTTTGGTGAAGGAATATCTCCAACAGCGACTCAAGCCGAAATAGAAGGCAGTGACAATGTCTTTTCACTTCTTCAGCGTGCACATGATATGTTGGGTGCGGGTGATCAAGCTGGGGTTTCTAAATTGCTTGGACAAGTGGATACTCGTATGAATAGTATGCTTACAAAACGTGCAGAAGTCGGCGCAAAAGTAAATCGAGTTGAAATTATTCAAAATCGTTTGGATGACATTACGATTAATCTGAAAACCGTTCAAGCGAAAACCGAAGATGCAGATATGTCAGAAGTGATCACTAACATGAAAACAGAAGAAAATGTGTATCAAGCCTCTTTATCTGTTGGAGCACAGCTTATACGTCCAAGCTTGGTCGATTTCTTGAGATAGGGGAGGGCTAAATGCAATTTCCTCAAATTCAAATACATCTGCAGCATGCTAAGCTTTATATTGACGCCGATATTGGAAAACAGCATATTGAGCAGCCACAAGCTACAGTGGACATGGAACAAATAAAACCAGAACAACATTTCCGAACGACCAGAGGGCGGTTGGAAGTTAATCAAGACCGTGCTTGGGATGCTTTAGCACTAGGGAATAGTTTGGAAACGATGAGCAAAATATATTCAAAATCTTCAGACATTGCGCTGCAGGGAATTGCACGTATTGTTCAGAAAGGTGATCAGATGGCGTCTATTCATTTAGGAGGAAATGCTATCGCTCAGATGGCTCGAGACTGGAACCGAAGTTTCCCTGAATTCGATTTTAGCGGTGAAGCCTCCTATGATAACGTTGATCTTCACTATACGCCTAGCGAGCTTTCTATTGATACAACTCCAGGTCGTGTGAATATAGATGTACAAGTGAATAAGCCTATTCACGAATATGAGCGTGGCAAGCTGGATATCTATATGAGTCAATATCCTAAAGTGGATATTATCCCGCCACAAATAGAACAATTTGTTTAGATGTCCATTGTTTGAAACTATAGATCGTCTGCGTTTGACGCATGAGATCTATAGTTTTTATTTTCATAAAAGGGAAGCTTAATATAGGAGGTTATATAATGGATACAGAGTTATTTATTTATCAGTTCGAGCATGGCATACCTGGTTTTGAGCATTTGAATCAATTTTATTTCGAGGAGGTAGGCGATGACCTGCCAATGAAGCTTATGAGAGCTGTTGAAGATCCAGATTTATCATTGCTGGTTGCAAGTCCATTTATATTTTATCCCGATTATGAATGGGAACTTTCGGATACCATTAAACAAGAGCTTCGTATTAATAATGAAGAAGATGTCGAAGTATGGTCTATTATAACGGTACCATCTGATCTAGCGAATGCGACAATTAATTTACTTGCACCAATTGTGTTAAATAGCAGAACAAAACTAGGGAAACAGCTTATTCTTCATGATCATACATACAACTCACGAGCTCCGCTAAATCGAACATAGGGAGGAAGTCAGGCTATGCTTGTTTTATCACGAAAAAGTAATGAGTCCATCATGATTGGGACGAATATTGAAATAATCGTCTTAGGTGTAGAAGGCGACAATGTTAAATTAGGCATACGTGCACCGAAGGAAGTTGACATCTATCGCAAAGAAATTTATATGGTCATTCAAGAGGAAAACCGTTCGGCAGCCACAAGTTCAGTATCTTTCGAGGACGTTTCAAAATTGTTTAAAAAATAAATCTTTTTTTTGAAAAAGCTATAAACAATTGAGTGGGAATTCCGATAAATATATTAGCGCGATAATAGGACGGCCGAACTATTATCGTAAGCTTCCGCAAGGATGCGGAAATACGAAAATTTCAAGGAGGAAATATCAATGATTATTAACCACAATATCGCAGCTTTGAACACTCACCGTCAGTTATCTAGCAACACTGCAGCAACAGGAAAGTCCATCGAAAAATTGTCTTCAGGCCTTCGCATCAACCGTGCAGGTGACGATGCAGCTGGTCTTGCAATTTCCGAGAAAATGCGTGGTCAAATCCGTGGTTTGGACATGGCAGCTAAGAACGGTCAAGATGGAATCTCTTTGATTCAAACGGCTGAGGGTGCTTTGAACGAAACTCACTCAATTCTTCAACGTATGCGTGAACTAGCTGTACAATCAGGTAATGATACAAATACAGATACAGATCGTGGTGAACTTCAAAAAGAGATCACTCAATTGAAAGAAGAAATTGATCGTATTGGTAACACGACTGAGTTCAATACGAAGAAGCTTCTTGATGGACGTTCTGGTAAAAATGCTTTGGTGACTGGCTCCACAGGTACAGGCGGCGCTGCAGCAGTACTCTCTACTGGTGCAAATGCAATTGGTGGAACATATACGGGTCTTACGGTTACTACAGCAGCAACTAAAACATCTGTAGCCGCAGGTGCAGATGTTACAACAGTAAATACTACTGATACAAACCTAGTACTTAATGATATTACTTTCAATTTTGCAAAAGATGCAACTGCAGCAGATATGGCTTCTGCTATCAACGCAAAATCTAAAGAACTTGGATTTACCGCTACAGTAACTGGTGCTGGTTTGACATTTGCTGCTAATGACTTTGGTTCAGGTTATACATTGAATGTAGCAGGTACAGCTAAAACAGTTGTAGGTGTACCAACTGCAGGTAAAGATGCAATCATTACTACTGGCCTGCCAGCTGGTGTTACAGCTTCAGTAAGTGACTCTAAGCATGGTTCAGTTGTAACGCTTAAGGGCGGTGCTCTAGATGGTACTGTAATCAATACTGCAGGAATTACTGCAGGCGATACTTTTGAATTGACAGTTGCTGACAATAGCCTTGATTTCCAAATCGGTGCAAATGAAGGTCAAAAAATTAATGTTTCAGTACAAGATATGCGTGCTGGTGCACTAGGTATTGACAAGATTGACGTAAGCAGTGCAACTACTGCTAGTGCAGCAATTACAACAATCAACAATGCTCTTGAAAAAGTATCTGGCGAGCGTTCAAAATTGGGTGCTTACCAAAACCGTCTTGAGCACACAATCAACAACTTGAATACTTCTTCCGAGAACCTGACTGCTGCTGAATCTCGTGTACGTGACGTAGATATGGCAAAAGAAATGATGAACCAAACGAAGAACAGTATCCTTGCTCAAGCTGCACAAGCTATGCTTGCACAAGCTAACCAGCAGCCACAAGGCGTACTTCAATTGCTTCGTTAATCTTAACGAATTTCAAGGAGATCCTAGACTATCTAGGGTCTCTTTTCTTTTGAGAAGAACGATTTAAAGGGAACTGATAACATATATCATATTTTAAAGCATACATGCGTTTTATGTGAGCTAACATTATGGCTTCTCTTAGGAGAGGTTCTATTTTCGAATAAAAGTATCAGTTTTAGAGGTATTCTATTTTATCAAATCTACTAAACTATACTTTGTTTCAATCCGATAGTATTAGTAGTAGATGTAATTGGAGTGTTTGTAGATGATAAGAACTAACTAGGAGGGGTAATATGGTAAGCTCAATCCGTATGGGAGGCTTAGTCTCAGGTCTTGATACAGAATCTATTGTTAAAAATTTGATGAAAGCAGAGAAGGCTCCACTAAATAAACTTGTTCAGAAGAAGCAAAGCGAGGAATGGAGACGCGACCAATTCAGAGAGATGAATGCTCTCTTATTTGACCTAAAGAACAAAACTTTTGATATGAAACTTCAGGGAACCTATCAGAAGAAGGTTCTATCCTCCAATAATGATACTATCGTGTCAGCTAAACAAAAAGGAACCCCAGGCGCAACGACATATAATGTGAATGTAACAGACCTTCCTGTACCTGCAAAGGCAGCTTCCGTGAAATTTACTGCCAAAGATGTGAAGGATGGAACTACTCCAATTGGCGGTGATGCATTTGATTTTAAGATCGGGTCAGCAACTGGATCATCCACTATTAATGTAACTGCAACTGACACTATTAGCAGTATAATAGCTAAAGTTAATGCTGTTTCATCGACAACGGGTGTTACTGCTAATTATCTACAAGATGACAAATCAATAACTTTTACAACAACGACTAGTGGTGACAGCTCTACTATCTCTATTGATCCTGTTATCGGTGCTGATTTTGATGCCAGTAATAAGCTTGGATTATCTAAGGTTATGATTAATAAAAATTCAGCTGCTATATTTGATCCACTTTATAAATATCAAATCCAGGTCCCAAAGGACGCTAAATTGGCAACCGTAAATATTAATGGTATCCCTTACAAAGTTAATAGTTCAACTTTTACATTTGATGGCGTTGAATTCAACATTAAGGCTATAGGATCTACTCAAATCAATTTAAAACCAGATGAAGATGCTATATACAAATCCATTAAAGAGTATGTAGATAAATACAACGAAATTATAGCTAAGATTAATAAAAAAGTAGATGAAAGCACCAGTAAGGGATATAAACCTTTATTGGCTGAAGAGAAAGAAGCAATGTCGGATAAACAAATTGAACTATGGGAAGAAAAGGCGAAAAGCGGCTTATTAAGTCAAGATTCTACACTCTCAAATGCCCTATCGCAAATGCGCCTATCACTAGTATCCAAAGTAAACGGTACCGGTATAGACACGAAATATGATAGCCTCAGTGAAATTGGAATAACATCGGGTGATTATACGGAGAATGGAAAGCTATATATTAGCGAATCGAAACTGCGTAAAGCTATTTCCGAGAATGGAAGTGGTGTAATGGAGCTGTTCACAAAAGTGAGCACTTCAGCAGATGCGACTTCGAAATTTAGTGAAAGCGGACTTGCCCAACGTATGTACGACCAAATTACCACTACTATGACCAAACTAACTGATAAAGCAGGTAGTATTGCTTCACTTGTAGATAAAAGTGTAATAGGCGAGGGATTGAATAAAATTAATAAGCAGATAAGTAGTTGGGAAACTCGTCTTGCTAAAACCGAAAATCGATATTGGGCTAAATTCACTGCTATGGAAACGGCGATGAGTAAAGCAAACTCACAGAGTAGTTGGTTAACACAGCAAATGGGTTAAGAATGTTAAAAAATGTAGTTACTAGGAAGCAAGTTATGAGTCTGTCCAAGCAATAGGTGTAGAAGGAGAGGAAGTAATGACCGAGGATACCTCTCTAGATTCTCTGCTAAACGACTTCTTGTTATGTACGCTTTCCTTAGAGAAGAGCGTGTTAGAAGATGAGAGTGAGCCAGAGGAATGGATAGAACTTCTGGATAATAGACAGGCTGTTATGGAAAGTTTGTCAAGTCTATTAGCACAGGGGATTCCATTAACAGAAGCTCAGAAAAAAAACTATCTTCAGCCAGCTTATGAAGTGGATCAGATGATAGTTCCAATCATGGAACGTAAGAAAAAAAAGCTGGAATCCGATTTTGTGAATTTAAAAAAGAGTCAAGCGATCAATCAACAATATGGGGAGTCCGGTAATACGTATTCTGCATATGGTGCATTTTTTGATAAAAAGAAATAGACGAAATTATAGGGCTTCTTTTGAAGAGGCCTTATTTTTGTTCACTAATCTAAGTATGTCAAGGAATCAGAGTCCTATTTTTAATCTTCCTCTAATCTATTTACAAATAATAACCGATATATGAATTAGAATATAATCGTTGGAGGATTGATTTGTGATGAGCATGAATACACCGATCACGGGAACGAGTAACTCTGTTGATCGTGTAGCTCCAGTAAGCAAATCCAAGGAAATTATTAAGGAAACTACGCCTCAAACTTCAGAAGCAATATCTACTATTACGAGTATAAGTGACCTTAAAACAGCTGGATTGCGTGGAGAGCATTACACGGTGAGTGACGAGCAGCTAGTTAAAGCAATTGACCGAGCTATTAAATCAATGCAAGGTAAAGCTACCAACCTAGAGTTTACGGTCCATGAGCAGACGAAATTGATTGCGGTGAAAGTAATTGATAGTGAGTCTGGGGAAATCATAAAAGAAATCCCTCCAGAGAAAACACTGGATTTTGTCGCAAAACTATGGGAAATGGCCGGAATTTTAATAGACGAAAAGCGATAATTAATATTATTTAGTTAAGAAGTTTACGTACAATGGTTAAATGAATACTCAAAGTAATTGCCTAACTCAGCAATTAAGTTCATAGGAGGATACAGCATGCAATTACAACAACAGCGCAATAAATACTTGGAAACAACGATTCAGACAGCATCACCGGCACAATTACTTATTATGCTCTATGATGGAGCGATCCGTTTTTGTAGACAAGGTATTGAAGCGATAAAAGGAAATAATTACTCAGAGGCGAATACAAATTTACTGAAGGTACAGGATATCATCAGTGAATTTATTATTACCATTGATCGCTCATCCCCAATCTCTGAGAACCTCCTGAACATGTATGAATATATCAACATGCGTCTAATCGAAGCGAATTTGAAAAAAGATATAGAGCCAGCTGAAGAAGTTCTTGGCCATCTCCTTGAATTGAAGGAAACATGGTACCAAGCGGCCAAACAATCTAATCAGCAAGCAGGACAAGCCAATGGAAGCTCTTATAAGCAATCCCAGTCAACTGTGGTCTAAAAAACGTAGAGCTAAAGTAACTCAATGGATATAGACTATCCAAGTCCATTTACGAGTAAACTACATAAACAGATGATATTAGCTGCCCCCTTGGGTGGCTTTATTTTTTTATATAATGAATATTTAATATTAAAAGTAGTAGAGAGTAGTGTATATAATTTGCAAATTATTCTTAAATTTCGACACAATCCGTCACCCCAAATCCCTTACCCCATCTAAATGAATTCGCTTACAATAAATAGTTTGACAATTCCGTTATGTGGGTGCTATAGTCAAATTGTGGGATATACATTGAGATGTCTCACAGCATTTGAAGATGAAGGGAATGTTTGCACATGCAAGGTAAAGTTAAATGGTTTAACGCGGAAAAGGGTTATGGATTTATCGAGACTGAGCAAGGCGGCGACGTATTTGTTCATTTCTCCGCTATCCAAACTGAGGGTTTCAAGACTCTTGAAGAAGGCCAATCCGTTGAATTCGATATCGTCGAAGGCGCTCGCGGACCACAGGCTGCTAACGTAGTCAAACTGTAATCATCAGGCTATTGTAGCCACATTATAGGATGCACAATTGATAAGTAATAACGACAGAGCTCCGGGAAACCGGAGCTTTTTTTGATCCTGCTTCATGTAGTCGATCCGCCAGCTCCTTTAAAAAACTAGTACTATTATAATGTTATCTGAATATTCTAAATAAACTAAAAAAATTTTGATTTAGGTCGTTACATATGATATAATAAGAGCATGTAAAGGAGGAGTTCCCCATGAAATACAACATTCGAGGTCAACACTTTCAAGTCACAGATTCATTGAGAGACTACGTCGAAAAGAAACTCAGCCGATTGGATAAATACTTTGAAGCACCGATCAACTCCGATATTAACGTGACACTATCTGTCACAAAAGGGAAACACACAGTAGAGGTAACGATACCGCTCACCGGCGTCATGCTAAGAGCCGAGGAGAAGGGCGAGGATATGTACGCTTCCATTGATCTGGTTGTGGACAAACTCGAACGACAAATACGTAAACATAAAACAAAAGTTAATCGCAAATTCCGTCAAGGAAGCGGTGTACGCGCCTTGTTTAGGGAAGAAGGCTCTGCAGTAGGTGTTCTAGAAGAGGAAGATGAACTGGAACTCGTACGTACGAAGCGTTTTGCTCTGAAGCCAATGGACGTGGAAGAAGCGATTTTACAAATGAATATGGTAGGACATAACTTTTTCGTATTCGCGAATGTAGACAATAAAGAGGTTAACGTCGTATACAAACGCAGTGATGGAAAGTATGGTTTAATCGAACAAGATTAGCAGCACTCATCCATAAACCAGTGGGCCTTTTCTCCAATTTGGAGAGGGCCTTTTTCTTTTCCGAGAGCACTCGTTGCGGGGATGTCTACAAACTGTTACAATTTAAGGCAAAGAGGCGTAAACACGAAAGGGGAACACTATGCTCGGACTAGTGAAAAAAATATTCGGTGACCCAAACGAGCGCGAGGTTAAACGGCTCCAGCGTACGGTAGACGAGATAAATGCCATAGAATCAAAATTTACAGGACTATCTGATGACGCGCTTCGTGCGAAGACGGATGAATTTAAAGCAAGAATTGAAAAAGGCGAGACGCTGGAAAAAATTCTTCCTGAAGCTTTTGCAACGGTAAGAGAAGCGTCAAAGCGGACCCTTGGCATGCGTCATTTTGACGTACAGCTAATGGGCGGGATTGTGCTTCATGAAGGCACGATTGCGGAGATGAGAACAGGTGAAGGTAAAACGCTTGTTGCAACGCTCCCTGTCTATTTAAATGCTTTGCTCGGCAAAGGTATTCATGTCGTAACGGTCAATAATTACTTGGCACAGCGCGATAGCGAGATGATGGCACAGCTTTACAACTTCCTTGGGATGTCCGTTGGATGTAACCTGCATGGTTTGTCACATGACGAGAAGCAAGAGGCTTACGCATGTGATATTACGTATGGTACAAACAATGAATTCGGTTTCGATTATTTGCGTGATAATATGGTGCTTTACAGTGAACAAATGGTACAGCGTCCACTTTACTACGCTATTATCGATGAAGTGGATTCCATTCTTGTCGATGAGGCGCGGACTCCGCTTATTATTTCCGGACAAGCTGCTAAGTCTACGGAGCTTTATTTTGCCGCAGATCGCTTTGTAAGCCGTTTGAAGGCTGAAGAGGACTATTTGATTGATATTAAAGTACGAAGCGTTATGCTGACTGAAGCAGGCGTTGAGAAGGCTGAGCGTGCTTTTCAAATTGAGAATTTATTTGACCATGATAACGTGACTATTAATCACCACATACAGCAGGGCTTGAAAGCAAACTTTATTATGAAACGTGATGTCGATTACGTCGTGGAAGAGGACGAAGTCGTCATTGTTGATGAATTCACTGGACGTTTGATGTCTGGACGCCGCTACAGTGATGGTCTACATCAAGCTATTGAAGCGAAGGAAGAGTTGAAGGTTCAGAACGAAAGCATGACCCTAGCAACGATCACGTTCCAGAACTACTTCCGTATGTACCGTAAGCTAGCAGGTATGACCGGTACGGCGAAGACAGAGGAAGAAGAGTTCAAGCGTATTTATGGTCTTGAAGTTATTCAAGTTCCTACAAACCGCTCGATGATTCGTAAGGATATTGCTGACGTTGTGTACAAAACCGAAAAAGGCAAATTTAATGCAGTTGTTGATGAAATCGTTGAACGCCACAGTAAAAATCAACCGGTGTTAGTAGGTACGATCTCCATTGAGAACTCAGAGAAGCTTTCTGACATGCTTAAACGCAAGGGAGTTACCCATAAAGTACTAAACGCGAAGTTCCATGCGGAGGAAGCGGAAATTATTTCACGTGCCGGACAAGCTAGTTCTGTAACGATAGCAACAAATATGGCTGGACGTGGTACTGATATTTTGCTGGGCGATTCGGTAGCAGATACAGGCGGCTTGCACATTATTGGTACAGAACGTCATGAGAGCCGTCGGATTGACAACCAGCTCCGTGGTCGTGCTGGACGTCAAGGTGATCCTGGGTCATCCCAGTTCTACTTATCCTTGGAGGATGAGCTAATGCGTCGTTTTGGCTCTGAGAACATTATGGGCATGATGGATAAGCTTGGATTGGACGAGGATCAACCGATTGAGAGCCGAATGATCTCGAAAGCGATTGAGTCTGCGCAAAAACGTGTTGAGGGCAACAACTTTGATATTCGGAAGGTTGTCTTGCAATATGATGATGTGATGAACCAACAGCGTGAGATTATTTACAAGCAACGCCGTGATATTCTTGGCTCTGATAATATCCGCAAGGAAGTAATGGATATGCTTACGCCGGTTATAGATCGTATTGTAGAAGCACATACCTCGGAGGATATTCCAGAGGAATGGGATTTGCAGGCGATTGTTGATTATGCGCACGCAACCTTCCTGAACGAAGGCTCATTGACCAAAGATATGCTTTGGGGCAAAGAGAAGGATGAGATCACACAATTTATTCAAAAACATGTCGTTGAATTTTATGATCAACGCGAGGCTGAGCTCGGAGAAGAGACCATGCGCGAGTTCGAGAAGGTCGTTGTGCTCCGTGCAGTAGACAGTAAATGGATGGATCACATCGATGCGATGGATCAATTACGTCAAGGTATCCATTTACGCGCATACGGTGGAACAGATCCACTTCGCGAATATCAATTCGAAGGCTTCGAGATGTTTAAGGAAATGATCGAGAACATCCAAGAGGAAGTTGCAAAATATATTATGAAGGCTCGTGTTGAAAGTAACCTAGAGCGTCAAGAGGTAGCTAAGGGCCAAACAACGACAACTAGTGGCGGTGGCGAGGCGCAAGAAAAGCGTCCAGCTAAGCGTGACGACCGTGTTGGCCGTAACGATGCTTGTCCATGTGGCAGTGGTAAGAAGTATAAGCAATGCCACGGTAAATAAAGAACGGCATTGCACGAATGAGCATATGGTAAATAGATGAATGACTATTTTGAGGTGAAGCTGAGGTTATGATAGACATAACGGTGAAACAAGACCTGCGTGAAATGGCCAAGCGGCTCCAAGAGCTCAGGGGGTCTCTTTGACTTAGATCTTAAGCAAGAGATCATTGCCAATTTCGAAGAGAAGATGACGTATCCAGACTTCTGGGATGACAACGAGCGTGCGCAAGGCGTTATTTCTGAGTTGAATGCAGTTAAGTCAGTCGTTGATCATTATGATGGGCTTAATACGGAGCAGGAAGACTTACAGATGATGCTTGAACTGGCTGAAGAGGAAAGTGACGAATCACTTGCTGCGGATGTCGTAAGCGGTGTGCAGGAGTTATTGCGTAAGGTAAATGAATTCGAGCTGCAGCTGCTGCTGAATCAGCCTTACGACAAGCTGAATGCAATCGTCGAGCTTCATCCTGGTGCGGGCGGCACGGAGTCTCAGGATTGGGGACTAATGCTATACCGGATGTATACGCGCTGGGCGGAGAAACGCGGCTTCAAGGTCGATTTGCTCGATTATTTGCCTGGTGACGAGGCCGGCATTAAGAGCGTTACTATTT
Organism: Paenibacillus sp. P4_A7; assembly: GCF_056402455.1. Lineage (NCBI taxonomy): Bacteria > Bacillati > Bacillota > Bacilli > Caryophanales > Paenibacillaceae > Paenibacillus > Paenibacillus sp. P4_A7. The sequence goes on from NZ_JBFUHJ010000049.1 coordinate 35,764, forward strand.
TGGTAAAAGGCTATAATGCTTATGGCTACTTGAAGGCAGAGAAAGGCGTGCATCGGCTCGTTCGAATCTCGCCTTTCGATTCAGCGGGTCGCCGCCATACTTCATTTGCATCCTTGGACGTTATCCCTGAAATCAACGACGATATCGAGATTGAGGTTCGTACGGAGGATTTGAAGGTGGATACGTACAGGGCGAGCGGAGCGGGTGGTCAGCACGTCAACAAGACGGAGTCAGCGATTCGGATAACGCATATGCCTACAGGCATTGTTTGTGCGTCCCAGCAGGAAAGATCGCAAATTAAAAACCGTGAGATAGCGATGAAGATGCTTCGCTCCAAGCTTTACGAGCGGAAGATCGAAGAACAGCAGAAGCATTTGGCGGAAATTCGCGGTGACCAGTCTGAAATCGCTTGGGGCAGTCAAATCAGATCGTATGTTTTCCATCCATACAGCATGGTGAAGGATCATCGTACGTCTGTGGAGACAGGTAATGTTGGAGCGGTTATGGACGGCGATATCGATCAGTTTATTGATGGATATTTACGTCATCAGATTCGTCATGACTAACACTAAAGTGTAGTATTTGTAATAAGTGATAACTAGTATAGATAACAAGCATAGCTTTAGGGAAAAGGAGAAGAGTTTCAACACTGTTTGGTGTTGGGCTCTTCTTTTTGTGAGAAGTGAGCTACTGAATGGATGAGGAGTTAGAGAAAATGACAGGTACTCCTGTAAAACGAAAAAAAGGTAGTCGCAGCCTAAGTCCGCGATCACAGAGAATTGCGAGCATTATTTGGCTTATTATTGGGTCGTTTATCGTGGCGGCCAGCTTCAATATGTTTATGGTTCCTAACGGAATTGCATCCGGTGGAGTTTCTGGTATTTCGATTTTGGTACATCGGACGTTGGGGATTTTGCCAGCTCTGACGCAATGGGCGATCAATATTCCGCTATTCATTGTAGGATTCATACTGCTCGGTAAAAGATTTGGAGCGAAAACAGCGTTAGGCTCGGTCGTGCTGCCCTTGTTCGTCTTGCTTACGGATAGTTGGCCTTCACCAACGGATAATCCTTTGCTGGCGGCTATTTACGGCGGTATCGGGGTTGGCTTGGGGCTTGGTCTTGTTTTTCGTGGAGGTGCTTCCACTGGAGGATTAGATTTGGCCGCGCAAATTCTCCATCGCTATACGGGATTGCCGCTCAGCTTGGCGGTTGTTTGTTTTGATGGGACCGTTATTATCGCTACAGRCTTTATCATCTCGCCGGAGGTTGCGCTCTACGCCCTTATCGGGTTATTTGTGACAAGCAAAACGATTGATTTTATTCAAAGTGGTTTACAGCTTTCGAAAGTTGCTTTTATTATAAGTGATAAATCTGAAGCTGTTGCAGAGTCTATTTTGAACGATCTGGATCGTGGGCTTACACAGCTCGATGGGCATGGTGGTTATACGGGAGCAGGGAAAACGGTGCTGATGGTCGTTGTCGGTCAGAATGAGGTGCCGAAGCTGAAGCAGCTCGTGCGAGCGATCGATTCAGGTGCTTTCGTTATTATTAGTAATACGGCTGAGGTGCTAGGGCAGGGGTTTAAGCTGGAAAACTAATGTGAGTAAGGCTAAGTGTATGATGGGTACAAGTGTAAGGTGAAAAATTATTTAGGATGAGCGGTTTAGCGGAATTACTCTGGTTTTCTGAGTAGGGATGCTAATGGGGATGCAACTATATAAGTACAAGAAGGATACAAGGTAATGAGCTTATGAGCTTGGGTTTTGGCTTGTATCCTTTAATAAAATCAGGTTTTGGAATGCTTTTGAACAACAGTTAGGGGGAGATCCAGGGTGTCAGCTATCTCTGCAGGTTCAAGCCCTTTATTCAATAGCTTGCGAATAATGAGTTGACGTTCTTCTTCTTTGCCCTCTCTTTTCCCTTCTTTTCTGCCTGCTTCTATACCTTCTTCACGACCTTCTTCGTACCCCCAACGCTTCCACGCGGGCATTAGCTCCATAATCGTCACCTCATCTTCTGGGTATTGTTCACTCAACTCACGTAGAAGGGAATCATCTTGTTCTTTATCAGGCACAAAATATAAGTCAGCTATAGACATGATTAATGCAAGGCGCGCTTGATCTAGCTGCTTTTGAAGTCTTAATATCATTTTCAAATAGGCTAGACGAACGGAACGCTTCTCTTCCTTAGTATACCCCATTTTAGCCAAAAGTGCCGCAGCTACTGGATTATTAGAGTCCACAAATTGTCGCCAGTTTTGCTTGAAGAGTTCAACTTTTAAAAACTGGAAATGTAGGATTGTGTGCTCCGGTATTTCCATCGAGAGAATGTTTTTTTCATCTCGAACTTCGTCCATCGTAAAAATAGCAATTGGAATAATAAGTTTATGCTCTTTCCGGTGTCGCTCAAACAAACGACTGAAATAGATAAACATCCTCTCGTTAAAATCAACTTCCTTGTAAGATTGTGCTTCTAAATGAATAAGTACATAGGCATCGAGTGATTTATAGCGAGTTTCAACTAATAAATCGAGACTGCGCCGCTCCTCACCGACAACATCAACCAGCAGTTCTTGCATCAGAAGCTTAGTATGACTGTGATCTAGCAGATGATTTACATTTGGGAAGAATAACTCAATAAAGTCTGAGAAAAAGGTTTGCAGCAATTTTTTGAAAGCTTCGTCGTGGGGGATGTTTGGCTTCTTCTCAGCGGACGCCTCGTCATTCAAATAATCATTCCTTTCTTTTGTAAGATAGTGTAATATGAATAAGAACATATGTTCTAATATTTGTTATTTTATCATAGATAGCAAAGAAATAGAAAGTGCTACTTAAGGAATGTCCTCTAGTCCATCCTTGAGGATAATTAATAAAAAAGCGTTAGCTCAGTTCCTAAATACTCATCCATAAAATAAAATTATGCAAGCTCCCCCATGCTAACTTCTACTTAAGACTGTATAAAATTGTTCAAATAATCGAGGTATTTTTACGTTGTATTATTATGAATAGGTATGTATAATAATACGAAACACAACGGATATTTCCATCAACTGCCGAATGATGTACAATTATAAATTGAGGAAGAAGACAACCTTTCCGTTAGCGGGAAGAGCAATAGATGGAACTGTCGCATGCTGGGCCATTTTGGGAGAGGCAGGCACGCTTCGTCCAGTTACGGGGAGAGATAAATATGAGCACAAAGTTGAAAATTGCGATTGTGGGTTCGACTGGTTATGGTGGAGTAGAATTGATGAGGTTGCTTGCTTCTCATCCACTTGCAGAAGTGACTTCGGTCATCTCGTCATCGAGCGCAGGAACACCGATTTCGGAGGGTTACCCGCATTTGACTGGTATTCGCGAGGAACTGCTAGATGATGTTGAGCCGCAAGCTATCAAAGCGAAGGCTGATGTTGTTTTTCTAGCAACTCCAGCAGGCGTGGCGGCTAAGCTTGTACCACAGCTTCTTGAAGTAGGCTTGAGGGTTATTGATTTATCAGGTGATTTCCGCTTGAAATCACAAGCATTGTACGAACAGTGGTACAAGAAGCCGGCAGCTGAGGAAAAATACCTCCAACAAGCTGTTTTCGGGCTCGCTGAGATATACGCTGAACAAGTAGTCGATGCTGATTTTATCTCAAACCCAGGATGTTACCCAACCGCCACATTGCTCGGACTTATTCCGGCTGTGAAAGAGGGCTGGATTGATCCTTCTACTATTATTATTGATGCGAAGTCGGGAGTATCTGGCGCTGGCCGCGGTGCATCACTCGGAACTCATTATTCGGAGCTGAATGAAAACCTCAAGGCGTATAAGCTGAATCAGCATCAGCATGTTCCGGAAATTGAAATGGTTTTATCTGACGTTGCCGCTAAGCCAGTAATCACAACATTTACGACTCATCTTGTTCCAATGACAAGAGGTATTATGTCCACGATGTATGCTACGGTGCATGGTGAGCGCAGCGTTAATGATTTTATAGAGCTTTACCGCTCCTACTATAAAGGACGCAGCTTTGTGCGTATTCGTCCTGAAGGACAATGGCCTTCGACGAAGGAAGTATGGGGTTCAAATTACTGTGACATCGGCTTTGCGGTTGATGAGCGTACGGGACGAGTGACGATTGTTTCTGTTATCGACAATCTGGTCAAAGGCGCGGCAGGTCAAGCCATTCAAAACTTAAATCTCATGATGGGCTGGGATGAAACTTTCGGTTTGCAGTTTGTTCCAGTGTATCCATAAATATTACTTAAATAATAACTGATATTATAAATCCATTTTATACACGTGAAGGGGATACACATTTACTATGGGACAAGAAGCATTGTTCTCAGTCGTCGCAGACGGCTCGATAACTACACCAAAAGGATTCAAAGCAGGCGGACTGTATTGTGGCCTCAAAAAATCCACGCGCCACGATCTAGGGGCAATTGTATGTGAGGTGCCGGCTACTGCAGCTGGAGTATATACGACTAACGCATTCCAAGCAGCACCGATTCAGGTTACTCGCGAGAGCATTGGATCAGGTGGCATATTGCGTGCTGTGCTTGTTAACAGTGGTAACGCGAATGCGTGTACAGGTAAGCAGGGAGATGCGGATGCTTATGAAATGCGGTCACGATTTGCTGAGACGATTGGCGTAACGGTGGATCATGTAGCGGTTGCTTCGACAGGTGTTATTGGTGAGCCGTTGAAGATGGATAAAGTACGCAGCGGCATTGATGGTCTACCTGTGAAGCTGGAAGATAATCGTCAAGGTGCAGATGGCTTCTGCCAAGCGATACTAACAACGGATCTTGTTCAAAAAATGGTATGTGTAGAGCTTGAGCTTGACGGCCAGATTGTCCATGTAGCGGGTGCTGCCAAAGGCTCGGGGATGATT